>NZ_JARAMM010000010.1:0-201150 GCF_028807335.1 Sulfitobacter sp. PR48
TACACCGCATCGGGCCAGCTACCCGAGCGCTCCGAGGGGGTTATTTTTGCATGCCGATAGGGGGTCAAGTTTGCGTGCCGATTGACACCCAAACCAGCCCCATGCCGGTCTGGCACACCACGACGCCGCCATTTGAGGTGAGCGCCAGTCCGTCCGGCCCGGCGCGCCCGCCCGAGAACTGGATGAACAGCCCCGCCTTGTTCACCCGCCCCGAGGGCGACATCGGCAGCCGCCAGACCGCATTGGCCCGCGTCACGGCGAGGAACAGGACATGTTCGGCCAGATCCAGCACCAGCCCGTTAGGGCTGGGCACCTTGTCGATCAGGCAGGTCAGCGCACCGGTCTCGGGCACCCATTTCCAGACGCGCCCCGAAGGGTCCTGCAACCCGGTCTGTCCCTGATCGGTGAAATAGAGCGCCCCGTCACTCGCGAAATGCAGGTCGTTGCAGCCCTTGAAACTTTCTGTATCCGCATCGCCAAGTGCCTTGCGCACCGTCCCCGTCTCCGGGTCCAGCAGCATGATGCCGTTCTGGTAATCCGCCAGAAAGATCCGCCCGTCGCGATGAATCTTCAGCCCGTTCGGCTGGCCGTCATATTCCGCGATCTGGGTGATTTCGCCTGCCGGGTCGGCGCGAAAGACACGGCCAAAGGGGATATCGACGAAGTACAGGTTGCCCGCGCGGTCGAACGACGGCCCCTCAAGGAAACTGTCCGCAGGCGCGCCACGCCGGTTCTTCTCCGCCCAATAGGACGGCTGGCCGGTGCGCCGTAACGTCGCGGGCAATTCGGTGAAAACCTCGGCATCAATGACGATCGGTTCTGGGAAGGGATAGGTATGTGTCATCCGAACGTGAACTCCGGCAGGAACAGGGCGATGTCTGGCACGCCGATAAGAAGCAGCATGAAGGCGACGATGATGAAGAAGAAGGGCAGGGTGCCCATGATCACGTCCTCGACCTTTACCTCTTTTGAAGACGACGCCACGACAAACAGAATCACGCCAAGCGGCGGGGTCAGTTGGCCCAGTTCCACAAGGATCACCACAAAGACGCCGAACCAGATCGGATCGACGTCCATTGCCAACAGCGCCGGAAAGATCACCGGCACGATGATCGCGATCATGCCAAGGCCCTCCATGAAGCAGCCGAGGATGGCAAAGACCGCCATGATGATCAGCAGGAAGGTCAGGCGCGAGACATTGGCCTCTTCCAGCATGCCGACGAGGTCCTCACCGATGCCGGACAGCGCGGTCGCATAGGCGAAGATCATCGAGGTGAAGACGATGAACAGGATGTTGCCGCTCATCAAGGCGGTGCGGGACAGTGCGTTCCTGAGCAGTCTCAGGCTGAGCTTGCGATATAGGGCTGCTATCAGGATGGCGCCGACGGTGCCCACCGCCCCGGCTTCGGTCGGCGTGGCATAGCCGCCATAGATGCTGCCCAGAACGATGACGATCAGCATCAGGAAGGGCACGATGTCCAGAAGCGCGCGGCCGAGATCGCCGGCACTGGCCTTTGTCTCGGACTTCGGCGCCAGTTTGGGGTTGATCAACACCCGCGCCATGATGAAACCCATGTAGCACAGCGCCAGGACGATCCCCGGAACCAGACCGGCGGCAAACAGCCGCGCGATCGAGGTTTCGGTAAAGGTGGCGTAGATGATCATGGTGATCGAGGGCGGAATGAGGATGCCCAGCGTGCCGCCGGCGGCCAGCGACCCGGCAACGAGGCGCTTGTTATAGCCGCGCGACGAGAGTTCCGGCAGGGCAACGGTGGACATGGCGGCAGCGGTGGGGGCTGACCCGCCCGAGATCGCCGCAAAGATGCCACTGCCCGCGATATTGGTGTGCAACAGACCGCCTGGCAGCCGGCGCATGAAGGGCGCGACCCCGTTGTAAAGACGTGTCGACAGGCCCGAGCCGAGCAGGATCTCGGCCATGAGGACAAAAAGCGGAATTGCGGCGAGGGTAAAGCTGTTCGCGGCGCCCCAACTGACAAGGCCAAGCGCCTTCCAGCCGCCAAAGCCCTTGAGCAGCCAGATGTAGGTCAGACCGGCGCCCGCTACGGCGAATTGCACCCACATGCCACCCAGGATCAGGCCGATCAAAAGGCCGAAGGCAAGGATCGCTTCCATTTATTCTGTCCCGGATTTGCGAAAGGTCAGCAGCATTTGCTCGACCAGGAAAAACGCCAGCAGGGAAAATCCGAGTGGCAGCATGATTTGCGGTATCCACAAAGGTGTGCGCAGGACCGTCGGAGCGAATTTGCCACGCGAAAACGAGGACAGCGTCAGATCCTTGGTCTTCCACGCCAGGATCACGCAGATCACCAGCGCGATCAGCACGAAGGCACGGACCAGCCAACGGCGCGCGCCACCGGGCCAGCGTTGCAACAGGAAATGCACCTGAAACATCGCATGACCACGCAAAGCCAGCGCCGCACCGAAAAAGGTTATGAAGACCACGCCATAGCCGGTCAGTTCCTCGGCAAAACCAAGCGAATAGTTGAAGCCCCCGCGCAGCAGCGCCTCCAGGCAGACCAGAGAGACCAGCGCCACCAGAACCGTGGCGGTCAAAAGGCCGGTAAGGCGCGCCACCCCGTCAAAGAGGGGACCGGCCGAAACCGGCCCCGTTTTGCTGTCGAGCTGCATCTTATTTGCCGATTGCTTCGCGCACGGTGGCGAGGGCTTCGACGTACTCGGGTCCGTTTTCCGCGGCCCAGGTTTCCCAGAAGGGTGCCAGCTTTTCGCCCGCCATGGCCGCATCGCCCTCGGCCGCATCAACCAGCGTCATGCCGGCTTTTGACTGCGCCGCCTTCTGGACCTCTTCATCTTCGAGGAAGGCGGCCGTGGTCTTGGGGCCTTCCTCGGCCACGATTTCGCGCAGCTTGGCCTGCGTGTCCTCGGACAGCGCGTCAAAGGCGTCGGCATTGGCGATGATCATCGAGTTGCCGTAGTTCACCGCAAAGCGGTAGTTGTAGGGCAGGAATTCGTGCCAGTTCTTGGCCCCGCCCGCCGAAGCGGTCAGCACGCCCTCGATCACGCCGCGCTCCAGCGAGGTCGGCACTTCGGAGCCCGACAGGGTGATCGGTGCGCCGCCGAATTCCTCGATGAACTTGCCCTGTTCTGGCGAGGTCACGCGGATCTTGTGGCCTTGGAGGTCGGCAAGGCTGCCTATCTCGAACGTGGTAAAGATGGTTTGCTCGGGATAGCGATAGCTGCCCAGCAGCACGACGCCCTGCTCTGCAAAGGCCTCGACCAGTTTTGGTTCGATCGCGGCATAGGCCTTGGCCCATTCCTCGTCGTTCTCGATCAGCATCGGCAGGTTCAGCACCCGCGCCAGCGGAACCGAGCCCGAGAAAAAGAAGTCCGCCGCCATGTCGATGATGCCATCGCCCACGGCCTGGGTGATGTCAGCCGAGGCGATTTGCAGGGTTTTGCCCAGATGCAGGGTGATGGTCAGGTCGGTATCGGCAGCGACACGGTCCACGATGCGGTTCATCCCCTTGACCGCAGAGGTCGTCGAGACGGAAGAATAGGTGTAGGCCGTCCACTCGTCGGCATGGGCCAGTGTCGTGGACGCGGCGATCAGCGCCGCGGCGCCAAGGGTTTTGATGGTCATGATTTTCCTCCAGTGTTGATTGATATTGCCGGGTTTGTCCGCCCGGTTGTTGTTTACTTCCAAGGGGTTTCGGCCCAGATCTGTGCGGCGACGCCGTCCTGCTTTGCTGCCGTTTCGGCGAAATCGTCGCCCACCATGAAGGCGATCGGATTGCCTTGTTCGGCCATCATCGCCTGAAAGGCGGGGTTCGCGTTCACGGCCGTCAGAGCATCGCGCAACTGCTTGGTCGTGGCGTCGTCCATGCCCGCCGGGGCGACGATGCCGCGCAGCGATGACATCTGAACGTCAAAGCCCAGTTCCTTGGCCGTCGGCACGTCCGGGCGGAACGGCGAACGCTCGTTGGCCAGCACCGCAAGCACGCGCAACTCGTCGGGGAAGTTCGATGTCTGGCCAAGTGCCATGGTTCCGGCGGCCACATGTCCCCCCATGATCGCGGTGCGGGCGTTGGACGCGCCCTTGAACGGCACCAGCGTGAATTCCGCGCCCGAGGCGGCCGCCATCATGTTTGCGCCGAAATGGTCGTTGCCACCCAGGCTGGACAGCCCCAGGGTGATCGCACCCGGATCGGCCTTGGCGGCGTCCAGCAATTCGCCCAGCGTCTGGAACGGCGACGAGGCCGCGACCGTGATCGTATTCGGGTCCTCTACGAAATTCGCAAGATAGGTGAAACTGTCCGCATCGTAGTCGGCGGTGCGGTCCTTGGTCAGTGCCAGCGCGGCGGGCAGGTTGAAGGTGCCCAGCGTGTAACCATCCGGCGCAGCCCCCGCGACTTCGGTAAAGCCGATCTGGCCACCGGCGCCGGGCATGTTCTTGACAACCACTGACGCTCCTTCACCCAGTTCCTGCTCCAGAAACTGTGCCACGGTACGGGCCATCACGTCGGTGCCACCGCCGGCGGAATAGCCGACGATCACCTCGATGGGTTTTTCCGGGTATTCGGCTAGCGCGACAGTGGCCGACAGGGCCAACACAAGTGCGGTTAGGGTTTTCTTCATGACGGTATCCTCCCAAGGTCATGTGAAAAAATCTGTTCGTCGATGTCGTAGGACCGCGCGGCGCTGCGCCAGAAAAGGGCATGCTGTTCTTCGGCGGTCAGCGGTGCGGCAATGCGTTTGAAGGTGTTCCACAGCGCGCCATATCCGACCTGTCCCTTGTCCACGGGAAAGTTGCTTTCGAACATCGCGCGGGCGGGGCCGAAGAGGTCGATGCAGGTTTCGACCCAGGGCCGCCAATCCGCGGCCAGCGTGTCAGACTGCGGCGGCGCGGGCGCGTCAGCATAGCGCCAGCCAAAGACGCAAAGACCAAAGCCGCCGATCTTGACCCGCGTATTGGGCAGGGCAGCAACCGGGGCCAGCGCGTCGCGCCAGGCATTGAAATTGTCGGGGTCAAAGCGGTCATGCGGCCCGACACCCAGCGGCCCGCCACAATGATCGACGATGACGGTCAGCTCCGGCACGGCCTCGGCCAGCGCGCGAACCTCGTCCAGCTGCGTCTGGTAGGCCCAGACATCAAGGCTCAGGCCCTCTGCGGCCACCGCTTGCGCCCCGGCGCGGAACGCATCGCTCCGCAAAAGGCCGTCAGGCGGCGGGTTGGGATTGGACCTGACCGCCGCATCGGCGTGCCAGGCGGTGGTGTTGCGGATGCCCTTGACCCGGCCCTGCCCCGCCTCGGCCAGCGCCTCCAGCACCGGGCGCACGCCGTCGCCCAGTTGCAGGTCGGCCATGGCGATGATGCCGACCGGGAAACGGTCGTGGCCACGGGTCCAGTCCAGCACGATCTCGACCTCGCCCACCGGGCGCAGCGCCTCGGGACCATCCGTGCGATAGCCTGTCCGGCATTGCACATAAAGGCTGGCCCGCACATCATGGCCCGCCCCAACGTCTGCCATCAGCTCCTCTGCCCGATACCGTCCCTCTGCACGGTCCCATAGGTGATGATGGCAATCGAAAATGGGTTGCCCCGGCGCAAGAACATCTTCCTGCGTCAGGGCGAGCCAATCCTCGCGGATGCTATGGTGCGGGCTGGCGGTCACGATTTACTGCTGTCGATAAAACGCTTTTTCAGCGTCGGACCAATGATCACCGCGACGGTGAGCACGACGAGGATCAGGCTCGTGGTGTTCTGAAACAGGATCATCGGGTCGCCGCGGCCGATCCGCAGGGCAAGGCGCAGGTTTTCCTCGGCAAAACCACCCAGGATCAGGCCCAGCACCACCGGCGGCAGCGGGAACTTGAGCCGGTCCATCACCCAGCCGATCGCGCCGAAGCCCAGCATCAGGTAGACGTCGAACATCCGGCCATGGATCGAATAGACCCCGATCAGCATCAGCACGATGATCACCGACCCCAGCAGCGGGCGCGGCAGGTTCAGCAGGCGCGCAAAGGAGTTGGTCGCCAGCGAGCCGCCGAGCAGCACCAGCAGGATCGCGCCAAAGAGGAACTGCCACATGAAGCCGAAGACGATGTCGGGGTTGTCGCGGAACAGCATCGGCCCCGGTTGCAGACCATGCACCAAGAGGCCCCCCAGCATCACCGCCGCAACGGCGGTGCCGGGGATGCCCAACGTCAGCGCCGGGATCAGCGCCGAGGCGGTGTCGGCATTGTTGGCCACCTCGGCGGCAGCGACGCCCTCGGGTTCGCCCTCGCCCCAGGTTTCCGGGTGCTTGGAGGTGCGGCGCGCTTCGTTGTAAGACATGAAGGCCGCCATCGAGCCGCCCGCGCCGGGCAGGATGCCGATCCAGATGCCGATGAAGGAGCCGCGGATCCAGGTCTTCCAGTAGTTCATGCGCGGCAGCGCCTTCCAGATCGACTCGGTGCCGAGCTTGGAACTGTTGATGCCATCGGTCTTGAGCGGCGTTTCCAGCAGGTCGATCACCGGTGGCAGCGCGTAAAGGCCAACCAGCAGGATCACGATGTTGATGCCGTCCAGCATTTCCAACTGGCCAAAGGTAAACCGATCGTTGCCATAGATCGGGTCAGAGCCGATGACCGAAACGAAAACCCCGAAACAGGCCGAGATCAGACCCTTGATCGGGTTGCCGCCCAGCAGGAAGATGATCGAGGCAAGGCCGAAGACCGCGACCCAGAACACCTCGGACGGGCCGAAGAGCAGCGTCACCTTGGACAACGGCGGCGCCAGAAGCATCAGCGCAAAGGCCGAGGCGATGCCGCCGATGGCGGAGGAGACGACGGCGACCTGCAAGGCAAAGCCGCCCTCGCCCTTCTGCGCCATCGGGTAGCCGTCAAAGGTGGTGGCGACGGCGGCAGGCGTGCCGGGGATGCGCAGCAGCACAGCGGGGATCGCGCCACCGTACATTGCGCCGTTGTAGATGCCCGCCATCAGGCCAAGCGCGACCAGCGGCTCCAGTCCGAAGGTAAAGGGCACGAGGACGGAGATCGCCATGGTGGCCGAGAGGCCCGGCATGGCACCTACGACGATGCCTGCGATGACGCCGATTACGACAGCGGCAAAGTTCGTCCAGGCAAAGACATCCGGAAGGGCGTGAAGAAGATCAGCATACATGGTTCAGCGCCCCCAAAAACGGCCGGTGGGGAAGTCCTGAGACATCCCGAAATCGAAGATTGCCCAGATCGTGCCAACAACGATCACTGTCGCGATCAGCAGGCCGACGGGGCTGCGGTAGCCGAAAACCCACGCAACCAGCGGGATGGTCGCGGCGGTGCTGACGTAGAAGCCGATGTAGTCGGTGGCGAGAGCATAGGCGACGATCAGCATGAAAGCCCCGATGACCCGTTTGGGCGATTTGGTCATTTGCTGAGCCTCGTCGCCCATACTGGCCTTGCGCTGGTCGGCGAGCAACAGGACCACCGACAACACGATCAGCCCCACCAGCATGGCGGCTGGCAGCAGCGCGGAAATTGCGCGCAGGTCATAAGTCGGAATCAGGAAGCCGACGGCAACCACGATGATGCCAAGCGCGGTCAAGGTCTCGGGCCGGGTCAGGCGGGAATTGCGACTCTCGGGCATGGTTTTGCTCTCGATGTAAGGGATGATGGGCGTGAGGGGGGTGTCCCCTCACGCATGTGACCTCAGTTCCAGGGGGTGGTTTCCCATACGCTGTTGGCGAGGTCATAGAGATCCGAGGTCAGCTGCTTGAAATCTTCGCCGGTCACGACTTCGACCGGGTTGGCGGTTGCGGCCATCGCGTCCATGAACTCCTGATCGCTGGACATCTGGGTAAAGGCATCAATCAGTTTGGCCTGCACATCCTCGGGCAGTCCTGCCGGCGCGATAAAGCCGCGCATGGCACCGTTTACCAGATCGAGGCCCTGTTCCTGGAAGGTCGGCAGGTCCGGTGCAAAGGGCGAACGCTCCCTGGTCGCAACGCCCAGCACGTTCAGTTGGTCCTGGAACTCGGCCACTTCGGAAATGTTCAGGATGCCCATGGCCACGTGCCCGCCCAGCAATGCTGTCCGTGCAGGGGCGGACCCCTTGAACGGCACGATCGTGAACTCGGTTTCCGTGGTATTTTGCAGCTTGATCAGCGCGAAATGGTCGTCACCGCCCAGGCTCGACATGCCGACCGTGATCGCGCCGGGATTGGCCCTGGCCTCTTCCAGCAGCTTGTCGAGCGTATCGAGGCCGCTGCCCTTTGACGTCACGATGACGTTGGGGTCGTTCACCACATTGGCGAGGTAGGTGAAGCTGTCGCGGTCGTACTCCGCCTCGCGGTCGATGGTGCGGGCCATCATGCCCGGCAGGTTAAAGGTGCCCAGCGTGTAGCCGTCAGGCGCGGCATGGGCCGCTTCGGTCACGCCGATCTGGCCCGAGGCGCCGGGCATGTTCTTGACCACGAGGCTCGCACCTTCGCCCAGATATTTTTCGATAAAGGGGGCCGCCGTGCGCGCCATGACGTCGGTGCCGCCGCCTGCAGAATAGCCCACGATCACCTCGATGGGCTTTTCCGGGTATTCGGCCAGTGCAGCGCCTGCCGCGAGGCACATCGCGCTCGCTATGGCGGTTTTCTTGAAGATGTCGAGCATGTTACTCCTCCGTTTCATGCATGTGTTTCAGTCTGTTGGCAGTGCGCAGCCGCGTTCCTTGAGGGCGCGGTCGACCCAGCTGCGGTCATTCGTGCCGGCCTCGATTGCGGCCATCTGCTTGATTTCGGCGTCGGATTTCGCCTGTGTCGCCTTCAGGATCGTCTCGGCCTGGTCGATGGGTACGCAGAGAACACCGTCGCTGTCGCCGATGATGATGTCGCCGGGGTGGATCACCATGCCGTCGATGGCGATGGGCACATTGAGTTCGCCGGGTCCGTCCTTGTAAGGGCCGCGATGGGTGACACCCGCCGCCCATGTGGGCAGATTGGTTTCGCGGAAGTTGTCCAGATCGCGGATCGCGCCGTCGATGACAAACCCGACGACCCCCTTCTTGATCGCATAGGCCAACATCAGCTCGCCCATCAACGCGTTGTCCAGCGCGCCGCCTGCGTCCACGACAATGACGTCGCCGGGTACGGCGCGGTCGATGGCCGCATGCAGCATCAGGTTGTCACCTGGGCGGGCCTTTACCGTCAACGCCACGCCTGCCATGCCACCCGAGCTGTGCATCGGGCGCAGCCGCGATCCGGCGGCGGTCATGCGTGACATGCTGTCGGACACATTGGCCACCGGCAGCTTGGCAAATTCGGCGACGAGGTCCGCCGGTGCGGTGCGGTCGCGATTGAGAATACGGAATCCCGTGGTCATTGCTGCTTCTCCATATTGGCCGGCTCGGCCTGCGTGGCGGCCAGCAATTTTCGGTTGATGATACGTTCTGGGGCGACGGGTTGGCCGTCGAGGACCTGGAAAATGCCGCGCACCGCATCGACGCCTACGCGCGCACCTGCTTCGCGGGTGACGCCGCCGATGTGCGGAGTCAGCACGATTTCGGGCAGTGCAAAGAAGGGATGGTCCGCCGCGGGGGGTTCGACCGCGAATGTATCAAGGCCGGCCCCGGCCAGATGTCCGGACCGGATCGCTGCCACCAGCGCGGGTTCGTCGATCAGCCCGCCGCGTGCCGTGTTGATGACGTAGCCGTTGGCGGGCATACGCGCGAACGCGTCAGAGTTCAGGATACCGCGTGTCTGGTCCGTCAGCGGGCAATGCAGGGAAAGGATATTGGTCTGTGCCAACATGTCCTCGAAGCTGGCATAGCGGGTCACGCCCAGTTCGTCGAAAATGCTGTCCGGTGCATAGGGGTCAAAACCCGCAAGCGTCAGCCCCAGCCCCTTGGCGATGCGGCCTGTCGCCTGTGCAATCGCTCCCATGCCCATCAGACCAAGTGTCGACCCTGCAATCTCGCGCCCCGAGAACCCCGGCTTTTCCCAACGACCGGCCCGCAGCCCCGCATCCAGAGGCAGGACCCGCTTGACCGTCGCCAGCAGCAAGGCAATGGCGTGCTCGGCCACCGAGACTGCGTTTGCACCGGTGGCGACCAGAACCGGGATGCCACGTTCGGCCGCAGCCTGGATGTCGATGTTGTCGACACCGACTCCATGTTTCGAGATCACCTTGATCTGCGGCGCCGCATCCATCACGGCGGCGTCCAGGCGGCCCATGCGAGACACGATGCCCTCGGCGCCGGTCTGCTGTAGATAGTTTGAAATCACCGCACTGTCGGCATAGGCCGGTGTGTGCACCGTCCTATACCCGCGATCGGTCACCAGTCTGGCAGCGGCCGGATCGAGTTCGGGCCCCGTTACGAGGATTGTTTTGCTCATCGCGCGCGTCTCCATTGCGCTCCGAAGCGTCGGAGCACGTCTTTTCGTCTCGTTTCTGTCGATTGGCCCACAGCGGTCTCCCAACCGGACGGGGGCATCCTCCTTGGGTGGTGACACTATTACGAAGAATGTCTTCACAAAAGCGCGTAATTCTGGTTATTAGATTTAGCAAAACTGGATTTGATTATGGACACCCGTCAGCTTAAGACCCTTTTGGCCATTCATTCGCATGGCACTTTTGCGCAGGCTGCGGACGTTGTCGGCCTGACGCCTTCGGCGGTCAGCCAACAGGTTCATGCCCTGGAGGATGAACTTCAGGTGACCATCTTTGACCGCAGCACCCGTCCGCCACGCATCACGCCCGAGGGTCTTCAGGTTGTTGAAATGGCACGAGATATCTTGCGCCGTGAAGATGATACAAAGGCCAGCCTGCGCGGCGATCAGATCGCTGGAACGTTGATGCTGGGGTCAGTCCGGTCAAGTGCGCTGAACCTGCTTCCGCGGGCGCTGGTGCAAATGCGTCTGCGGTATCCGGATCTCAAACCGAACCTGCGGGTATCGCTCTCGTCCACACTAATTGCGGATGTGGCGGCGGGGAGGCTCGACGCGGCCATCGTCGCCGAACATGTCGGATTTCCGAACGCCCTGCGCTGGAGCCCCTTCCTGCGCGAACCGCTCTGGCTGATCGCACCTCCGGGGACGAAGTCCCACGATCCAATCCAGTTGCTGAACACCCGCCCCTATATCCGCTTTCGAAGCGCTGTCCCGCTGGCCAATCTGATCGACACTGAACTGTCCCGCCTGGGCGTCGTGACGCACGATGTCGCCGAGATCGACACTATTGGGTCCATCGTCACCGGGGTGCGGCAAGGCCTGGGGATCTCGGTGGTGCCGCATGTGGCGCTTCAGGAACCCGAGGATCTGGGCCTGACCCGCCTGCCCTTCGGCAACCCGCAGGTGGTCCGCCAGATCGGCATTGTCGAGCGCACCGCAACGCCGCGCGCAGAAATCATCGCGCTGCTGCATGCCGTCCTGGCGGACCTCTGCGGAGACTACGGTGTGGACCGTCGGCCCCGATCCTGACCACGCGTTCACGACGGTCTCGCAATGACAACAGGCAAAACGGTTTTTCTCAGGTCATGGCGGGCAGATTCGCGACCACACAATATCCGCCAGATGCAACACTGGCCGGATGAGGCAGTAATCAAACACGAATCGCATGGTCGATACGTGACTAGAATAAATCAAACGCCCAATAACTCCTCGATGAAATCCTCCTGCCGGTCGAGCGCAGCTACCCATTTCTTCGGCACGGCGGCTTCCCGTTCGAGCGTCTCCGGCTCTGGTTGCCCGTGCAGGGTGATATAGCGCTTGAGCCCTGCCCCGTTCTCTGCACTTTTGCGGCCCTCCGGTCCGTAAATTCCGATCTAGCGAAGCCAGCGACTGCGCGATCATCGCAACGCGGCCGCCATGCGTCGCCAGGCGAGGCAGATTTTACCGGGCGGTCCGGGTCAATTCCGGGCCGCAATAGATGCACCACATCGCGCAACTCCGCTTCCCGCTCCGGCCTTCCGGTCCAGAGAACCCGACACGAGCCACCGCAGCGCGCCGCGCGCGCCTATTCCGCAACACGGCGTGGGGGAGGTCAACTCGGCTTAACACAAGATGCAAGTGGTTCAGCACCGCGCTCGACAAAAACACAACATCTTCAGGGGTTGCAGCACGCACGGAGGTGACCCGGGCTGGCATTCGAGATAGAGTGTCGAGGTCGTTGGTGTGATCCGATCGGGCAGATGTCTCGCCTAACGCCACACTCACGCGGCGCTTTCTACCAGACTACGGCCATATAACCGCCCTGCCCTGTTGTTCTCCGCTGAGTCCAATAAGTTTGCCTTAATGGTCTTTTATATCGGGGCTGTCGTAGAACTATTAAATCATGGAGGTCATCGCCAGATGTCGACAGATCCCAAGAAACCTGCGTCTTCCGATAGCGCCGCGACCCCCTCGCCTGAGAGAATCGGGAATGGACGCCGGTGTCGCTGTAGCTGATATCCATTATCTACAGCGGCCCCGCCTGTGCCTAATGAAATTGGCCAGCAACCGCCGTCTCGCCAAGTGACAACACCAATCAAGACGATCTTCTTCAGGCCTTCAGCTGTTTGCAGACGCCCGGACAAACGCGCGCCGGTCGTTATGGATGATCGGCCAAATCCCACAAAACGTTTCGCGGTGCATCGATCGCGGCGCGGCCTGGTATCAGCTCGGCCACAACGCGCACGGAAGGCAGGAGACCTCGTTTGGGGGACGGTCAACGTTGTTGCAATCTCGTCGGCAGACCACGACGGCGCGACCCGAGCCAGACCACCGGAACGCAAGTGGTCCCGAGAGTGGCTATTGCGACGGAGTGGCGATAGCGTTCGGCCCCTAGGCTCGCTTGATCAGCTTCTGTTTGGGCGGGTCGGGCCTACGACGGGCGGCTGCGAGATTGCCGAACAAAGGTGGCGTCAGAGCTGTGATAAACGGTCGCAAGTCGTCTGATATCAATTGCGCCAGCAAGGTTCTGGCAAGCGCGATCACACGGCGCTGTCGGTCGCCGGCGCGGGGGTAAAGCTAGATATGAACCTGCACAACGCACCCGAGGTGGCGCGCCCCTCCTTCGCTTCAGATCTCACAGTGGACCTTCTTCCTCGGGGCATCCGGGTCAACGCTGTGAGCCCCTGCCCTTTCGCAAAGCTACGACCGCGCTGTCCCGCGAAATTGCCAATTGGCAATAATCCGTTTTCTTCAATAGATGCAGGTGGTTACCAATCTAGATCGGATTGGCTTCGGCAAACTTGCGAAAGAACGCCAGGAACGCTCTGTCGGGGTCCGCCGCCGGCTCCTTATCCTGCGCCCAGCTGCGCCACTCTCCTTCGACGTGATAGATGTCATAGCCCGGATGCCGCAGCTTGGCGGTTTCATAGGTCTGCGTCTTGAGCGCTGCGCCCTGCCGGTCAAGCCATGCGGGCCGGGGTTTTGGCGCGGCGGCCGGGGCCGGTTCGACCTCTTCGGTCCGCCCCTCGGCACGGGCGCGGCGGCCCGGCGAGGCGAATTGCAACGCTCGCTCGACCTTGCCCGTGGCCTCGCCATCCTTGCGCCACCAGCGCAGCTCCACATGGGTGACACTGCGCCCCGTCTTGATCGGCGCAACCTCGACCATATAGTCGGACAGCGCCGAGACCTCCTCCACCGCCGGATCAATCGCGCGCATCCGCAGGTTCGACCAGGAGGTCAACTTGCCCTTCGGCACCCCCAACACCCCGCGCAACGCGTCCAGGGTGAATTTCTCGGAGGAGCGCCAGCGCAGGTTCCCGCGTTTTTGCACCATCTCATAAAGTGTCAGCGCGTATTTGGAGCTGAGCGCAAACATGACCTCGCGCTGAAGCCGGGCAAAAATCGTCGAGTTAGAGATGATCTTGCGCAGGCGTGGCGGAATCTCATATTCCAGCAACCCGTCCGAGCGCGCCATCTCAAGGTTGCCGCCCAACAGCTGCACCCGCTCGATGGCGGGCTTGCCCTCCCAGACCGCCTCCACCTTCACGATGGCGGCCATCAGGCGTTCGATGCTTTCGCCGACCCGGTCGTTGGAATTATGCGACCCGCGCAGCTCCGACTTTGCGATCACATGCAACACCGGCTTGTCGATCGCCTCCCAGGCGTTCTCAAGAAGCTGGTTATAGATGCGCCGATCCGTCAGGGTCAGCGGCGTCACCTCGATCAGGTCGACAAGCTCGCCTGGTTTGACCAGCGATTCCCGGCTTGGCCGGGCGTCGACGGTGCGGTAAGGTTTGGTTGGCTTGGCCATGCTGCGCGATTCCGTACCTCTTTTTCTTACATTTGTATCGGCAGGAATGTAATTTGACAAGAAGCGGGTTCCAGGGACACCACCCGAAATGTAAGCCAATCGGCAGGTCGGCAAGACACAGCCGAATCACATGTGCCTGCAAATCAAGGGTTTTAGAGCCCCCCGATTCGCCGCCGAAGGCGACACCCGAAACGTAAGATTTAGCCCACCAATATGTAACGTGAACCCACCCGATCCGTAAGGCCAGCAATCCCGAAATGTAATCCAAACCATCCCGATATGTAGTCTGATACGGGGCAATCCGCATGATTTTCAGGGTGATCATGGCCCGGAACATAAGAATCCTAGAATCAAGAATAGGGTTGGTTTCTTCAATTTGGTGATTCTCGTTTGGCGCATTTGGCGGCGTCAGCCTTCCAAATCTTACCTTTGGGGCGCGCTGAAGGGGTTCAGCGACCTGATCTCCGAACTTGCGGGTTTGCCTCATGCACTTCCGGTGCTGGCGGTACATTGGGCCAAGGTTCGGTTTATTCGGCACAGAAGCGAAATATTCGCACTTGAGCAGAAGCGCCTGAAGGTGCATGTTCCTCGCAAAGAATAACAAAGAGCATCGCATATACCATGCAGGATTTTCCGGTCTCCCTCGAAGAAATAGACAACCTTGCCCGCCGCGCCGACACGGTGATCCGGCGCTTGCGTGAACGGGTCTTTGCCCCTGGCGCGCAAAAGGCCCTTTCGGTGCGGTTCAATGTCCGCACCGCGGCGGAGATGGCCGGGCGCACGGAAAAGGCGGTGCGTGACGCAGAAGGTGATGGCAGGCTGCCGACGCCGGAAAAAGACCCTAACACGGGCCGCAGAACCGGTTACAGCCTGGAGGAAGTGAACCGGATGCGGGAGGTGTTCGGCACCCTGCCCCGCCGCGCGGCGGAAGATCCGGCAACCGTCCTTGCGGTGCAGAACTTCAAGGGTGGCGTGGGCAAGTCAACCGTTGTGGTGCATCTGGCGCAATACCTCGCGCTGCGCGGTTACCGCGTCTGCGTGATTGATTGTGACAGTCAGGGGTCCACCACCTCGATCTTCGGGCTGAACCCGGATGTGGATGTTGATGAGGATGAAGACACGCTTTATCCCTTCTTCCGCCACGGCGGGCCAACCAGCCTGCATTACGCACTGCGCGCCACCTATTGGCCGGGCATCGCGATGATCCCCGCGAACCTTGGCCTTTATGATGCGGAATATGAATTTGCGGCCCGCATGGTGCGCGAGCAAAGCTTTGTCCTGGACCGGCTTCGCCACGGGATAGAGACGATTTCGGATCAGTTCGATGTGATCTTGCTGGACCCGCCGCCAGCGCTTGGGATGATCTCGCTTTCCGTGCTGCGGGCGGCCAATGCGCTGCTGATTCCGGCGCCACCCAACAACATTGATTTCGGCTCTACCGCGCATTTCCTCAAGATGATGGGCGCCACCCTGAACGAGCTGGCTGAACACGGCGGTGCGCGTGGCTATCATTTTGTTAAGATTCTTGCGACCAAGATGAACGATCAGAAAAGCGCGCATCAGGCGATCAAGCGGGTGATGGAGGCGGTGTTCCCCCATGACCTGATGCAATCGGTGCTGAAAGACAGCGCCGAGATCGACAATGCCACCGCCAATCTGATGACCGTCTACGAGATGACCGGTGCTGCGACCCGGACCGACACGCACAAGCGGTGCAGGGTCTATCTGGACGCGGTGGGCCGGGAGGTTGAAACCCTGATCCGCAAGACATGGCCCAGCCATCACGCGGCATTGAGGAAGGAAGGCATATTGTGAGCAAGCGGCATGATGCAGTTTTTGACGACGTATTGAAGGACCTGGGCGATGACACGCCGGCCCGCGACCGATCCGGTGCGCGGTTTCTCAAACGGTCGAACACGATGGCAGAGCAGGCCGGCGGCCAGCGCCAGGAAAAGGTGCTGCGCCTGGTGGACCCGGCCAGATGCGTGATGTGGGAAGGTCATAACCGGGCCTATGACCTGCTGACCGAGGACAATTGCCGCGATCTGATCGACGGTATTCTCAGCCAGGGACAGCAGGAATTCCCGGCAATTGTGCGCCGCCGTGCGGAAGGGCAGGGGGCAGAATACGAAGTGATCTGCGGCGCGCGTCGGCACTTCGCGGTGTGCTGGCTGCGGGCCAACAATTATCCCAAGTTCGAGTATCTGATCGAGGAACGGGATCTGACGGATGAGGAGGCCTTTCGTCTTGCCGATATCGAGAACCGGGACCGGGAGGATATTTCGGATCTGGAGCGCGCGCGCGATTATGCAAAGGCGGTAGAGGCCTATTATGGCGGCCGGCAGAATGTGATGGCGGAACGGTTGCAGGTGTCTGCGGGCTGGTTGTCGCGTTACCTGCAACTGGCCAAGCTGGACGACCGGATTGTCAGGGCCTTCCCCAGCATCCGCGAGGTCAAGGAACTGCATGCCCGCCAGCTGAAACCGCTGATGGCCACGGCAGAGCAAAGCGACGCGGTGCTGAAGGAAGCCGATGCGATTGCGGCTGAAGAGGCCAATGTGCCAACAGCAAAGGTGATGGCGCGTTTGCGGGCGGCCGCGCTTCCCAGGAAGGAACGCCAGGCCGCCGACGAGGTCTATCGGAAGCATCCGGAAGGGCAGGGGGTGCAGGTGCGCCGCAAGGGTCGGCGTATCCAGCTTGAGTTCGACAAGGATCTGAAGGGAGACAACCTGCGCGTGGCTCTGATGGCCTTCATGAAGGCGCATGAAGCCGGAAAATCCTGATTGCCAATTGGCAATATCCGCGTAAACGGTTTGTTTTCAGTAGCTTAATCTCACTCCAGCCCCACAGCATGTCAGGCGGTTCGGGCAATTGCCGAAGATGATCCTGCGGCGGCTTATCGGACATGACTGGGGGCTGAAAGGCGGGGCGGTTACCAGCTATATTCTGGTGAAAAGCGCCGCCGTCAAATGGACTTGTCGCATGAAACGCAGACCCGCAGATTTGCGAGGCGACCTGGATATTCTACCGCAACTGCCCGCCCGGGTCACTTGGGGCGGTTCGGAAAGCCCTGAAACTGTGGCGTATTTATCCGGGGCTGCGTTGGGCCATCTGGATATTGAGCCGTGAAGCGAGGAGACGCCCCCTGGGGTTGTCGGGCGCGGGGCAGGGGGCGGCGCCTACGACACGCGTCGCTGCCACAAGGCCATCATCGAGCACGACGCGGTTCCAATCATCCCGATCCGCAAGCACGGGCGACTATGGAAGGATGACTGCCCCGCGGCACGCGCCCGGAACGACACCTTGATGGCAATATTCTTTCCGGCTTCCATGTCATGGAACTCCTTCCTGATGTGCGGGCTACTTGTAAAATCCGTCCCGCAGCCTGATGCCATGCTCCAGCCAGGCTTTCATGGCGCAAAGCATCCCCGTCCATCCTTCGCAATTGCCGAAGCAGGAGGTCAGGCCGGCCTCGGTCTCGGGCCAGCCGAATTCGCTGATCCGCACCAGCGTGCGTCCATCTTCCAGCGGGCTGAACTCCATGGTGACAGTTGTCCAGGTGGCAGTTGCCTTGGCCGTCTCCCATTGCAGCACGATCTTTTTGTTGGTGACGACCTCCTGCACCAGGACGGGGAAGGCGCCGGGAAAGTCGTGGAAGTCCCAGGTCACCTCGGCGCCGGTTTCCAACCGGCCCCGCGCCCCGCCCGTGGTGAAGTAATTCGACAGGCGCTCAGGGGCGACCACCGCCTCGAACACGTCCTCGACCGGTTTGGCGATGCGCCCGGCCACGGTGAACTTCAACTCCATGGTGCGAATCCTCTTTGCTTTCCGTCATTAATGTTATAAAAATATAACATGTCAATGGAAGATAAATTTGACGCCTTGTTCAAGGCGCTTGGCCATCGGGTGCGACGTCAGATACTCGACCTGATCAAGGATGGTCCGAAGACCACCGGTGCCCTTTGCGAAACGCTGACAGATATCGACCGCTGCACGGTGATGCAGCACCTCTCCGTGTTGGAGAAAGCCGGGCTGGTGGTTGTCGAACGGCGCGGCCGGGAACGCTGGAACAACCTCGACGCCCTTCCGATCCACGACGTTCAGAAGCGCTGGATCGGCCCATACGCTGCGCATGCGGTCGGGATGCTTGAGGAGCTGGAGGCGCTGGCAAAAATCGACGCATCACCGCAGGAGACTGCCGAAAAGAGCAATGCCTGAAACAGGGTGGCGGCTCCGATCTGTCCGCAGAGCGGGCATGCGCCATTCCTCGTCCTCGTTTTTCCAGGGCCCTTGCCGACCCGACGCGCCGGGCAATCATTGCGCGTCTGGCGACAGGCGAGGCTTCGGTCGGGGAAATTGCCTGGCCCTTTGCCATGAGCCAGCCGACTGTTTCGCACCACATTAAAGTTCTTGAAGAATCCGGCCTCATCACGCGGCGCATAGACGGCACCCGTCGCCCATGCCGCCTTGCAGATGGCGCTCTTGAAGAAATCGAGGGATGGCTGTCGATGCTGCGTCGCGGACCGGAAGCCAACTTTGACCGCCTGGATGCGGTGCCGTAAAGCCCGGTCCGCGGCTTTCTACTGTCAATCCAGAGCTGACCCACATTGGTTCTGGGGCGGCATCACATATGAACTGAAAGCTGTTTGAGATCCGGTGTCCGTATTTCCACTGCCAAGATCGCCAATAACTTGACGATGCCATCATGTTTCACAGCAAACGTTCAACCAGGTCAAAATCGGCTGCGAAATGGTCTTTGATGATATCGACCGTCCTTTGGTCATCCAATGCCAATTTGCGCAACGCCGTGGAGGCGGGTGATTGGTTGAGTTTAGGCAAGTTCAACCCTTCGGGTTGGAAGTCGTATTCATCGCAAAGTGCTTTGAAGTCTTCATCAAGGTGCGTGAAGCGGATGACGTGATCGGGCATCTGAACCTTGCCATCAACTGAAATGTAGTCAGTCAGCGTAAAGCACTTTCTCATGAACGCTTCGAACTCGCCAATGTCCCATCGCGGAGGTGTTTTTTCCCAAATGCCGTCTTTTTCCACCATCCAGCGACGGGGAGAAAAGTAAAGTGAAATTGCTCTCTCTATCGGGTCGCGTATTGGCACAGCGACTTTGTAGTCATTGAATGTGGAGCCAAGCGCAGTCTTGTAGTCAGACAAAAGCGCATGCTTACGCTTTGTAAATTCACCTGAAAGGCCAAACCTGTCGACAGAATCCTGGTACTTGTGCGCCGTCATCCGGTCGTCAGAGAAAGGCAGCAACGCAGTGGTCACGGAATTTCCGCCGGTCTTCTGGACATGGATGTAGATCAGTTTCCTAGAGACAAATATCAATGCAAAACTCCTTTGAGTGTTCGTCGGGCCTGGGATCAGCGCCTGGTGGGGTCGCCTACAATTGCCTGATGTCCCGAACCTTTCGCGCCGCTGCCATTATTGTTTGTTTCTAGGCCCAAGCGTTATTTCCCCGTAGCTTCCAGCGATAGTTCGCAGTCCGTTTTATATGCTTCATATTTTTCTGACTGCCAAACCTGCGCCAAGGTCATGCCTGGGCTTAAGGTTGTTGGAATGTCGAGCAGAGGGTCATCCGTTTGGCGCGCCAACGCTGCCAATAACTTTTCGTTGGATGGTTGATAGTCACTCTTGGTTTTCGCCAGCTGCACGTCTGAAAGAAGCCGAAGCTTAACTGCCTCTTCTGGCGGCGTATTGCGTGCGATGATCCTGCGGGCGTGGTAGGCGTCCCCGGAATAACGCCTCCCCGCTTCAAGAATATAAGCGATCTGATGCCCGCTCAGCCTGACTTGTTGGGGGTCAATCTGGGGCAAGTCGGGTAAATCGGGCAGCTGTGCCGCGGTCAGGAAGCTGCCTAGCAAGTCGTCACGCGCTTCATCGAAAAAAACGATCTGGCAGGACCCGAAATGTTGCATCCAGACTTCATAGTCCCTGAACCAGTCTGGCGCGCGGTATCGGAGCGTCGTCGGGTCTTCTAACGTAGCCAGAAAGTCGGACATGCTGCCGCAAAAACTTCCGGTTTTGATCCATTGGCTATAAAGTGAAGTAATCCAGTGATCCTGCCTTCGAATGAACAAGACGACCGTCACTTCAACGTCTTGTGGCAGCATTTCCTTTAGGGTTTGCGCGTGAAAATGGCGAAAGTCTTCGGCGGACAGCACGACCGTTTCATTGTCGGGCTGCCAATTCGCCAACAACCGGTCCACTAGATTTTGCGGGTCAAGAACTGTCGGGTCAATCCTTGGAAAAGCACGTTTGAAATCATAGGTCCGTTCCTTGGACAGGCAGGCCGCAAGCAATTTGGCATTCCCCGCAATGCGTTTCACTTCGTCCAGAACAGGCACAAATATGCCTCGTGACCGGACGTAGTCTGCATCAAGTCGCAGGCGTTTTTGGATATATGTGGACCCTGTTTTGGCCGATCCAATATGAAGGACAATGCGCTTCATTCAGCCGTCAACTTTTTTGCCTACGGCATTGCGTACAAATTGCATTTTGTGCAGGTCCTCTTGAGCCATCGTCAGGTCCGCCATGGTGGGAAACGACACCCCGACCAAAATAGAATTGATCGAGGCGACTTTGTCAATCAACGCCCCGATCGCTTCAAGGTCATTAAGGTTTTGCATCACGGGTCGGATCGAAACGCCTGCGCGGGTGTGCACAACAAAGCAGGCTCCACTGAGGTAACCGCCAAAACACAGACGAAAATTGTAGTTGTTGGGGAGCGTAAAAATATCTGGCTGATGCTTCATCAACGCTTGCTGGAACGAAGGCTGATCCATCACTTTTCCGGGGTGGTCAGCGGATGTTAGGCGGTCTTTGTAGTCGGCAAGCCAACTGTCCATGACATCGCGCTGGCTGCCGTTCAGGAACACCACACCAGAATTGAGTTTCCAGCGCCTGCTCCATTCTTCCTTGACCGCGGCGTCCATACTGCCAACGCTCTGGCGGTATGGCGGCTGGCACGCGGCTATGTCAAAGGGCCCAAAATCAAATACTCTTGCCAGATCACCCAAGATGAAAGTGTCTGTGTCCAGAAATACTGTCTTCTCAAAAGGTGACGCAGCGATGGCCTCCAACTTTTGAAGTTTGGGATGGTCGCGCGGCACATCGGTCACAATCACTTCAGAGAATGGTGACCAGGAAGGCTCCGCCAATCTGTCCGCCAACACGCGTGAATTCGAGTGTAAGACAATTGGTTCTTCGCTGTGTTGCCTCAAACTGAATGCGGATATCATCGCCTCAGCGTGGTACAGCGGTGTCTCTATGTCTTCATCAAATGCACTGTAAATAAACACTCTTTTGCCTTGCTGACCGATATGATTTTGCACATGCTATGTTATAAGACCATGCGGGAAAGGACCACCAGAATCGGCACCTGAGCATTCACCATGAAGTGCCCAAATTTCCTGGACGGCATCGTCAAGTTGCAACGCATCTCACCTGGCGGTAGGTGTCCTTGTAACCAAGTCCAAGCAATCTGGCGCTGTTCAGGCGGGCCGAGCGTCACCTTATCCGCGCCGAGAGTGACCATGCCACTTTGAAAAGGCTGCACGGCTATCGGCAAGGCCTCTGATCCCTGCGATCTGCAAATGCGACATTACAAAGGTTGGAGGTGATCAGCACAGTCAACCAGGTGTCCTGGGCGAGATCGCCTTTGTTCACGGTTTTACCCGGCTGGCTGCGTGAGATTATGGACGCATTGTGATGCCTGTGGCCCACATGGGCTAATGAAACGTTCCCAATCACAGGTTTTCGAGAATGAGCACTTCGATACGTATGCGTTCCTGCGACGCGAGGGTGGCGCGGTTTTCGCATTTTGCCCGCAGGATCCTGATTGCGCTGCGCACCAGATGCCCGGGGTCCTGATGGATCACGGCGTCCAGTTCACCATTTTTCAGGGCCAGCTCCGTTGAGGGTGTGCGTTCGTGGGCTATCGTCACACGATCCCGGATGACACCGGCGCGGCGCCCTTTTTCCAGCGGGATGCGGGCCTCCACTCCCATGAAGTAGATGCCCAGGATGTCGCTGTGGGTTCGGATTGCATTGTGCAGGATGTTTTCCGTCCGGTCCGGATCCCCGTATGTTTCAAGGGTCGGAAGCACCTTCAGGTTCGGATATTCCGCATTGATGATCCCATCGAAGCCAAGCCTGCGTTCGAGGCTGTCGCGCGCCTGGGTGGTTTCGGTCAGGACAAGAACAGACCCTTCCTTGTTCCCGATGAAACGGGCCATCAAGCGGCCTGCGGTTGCCCCTGCTGCCCTGTTGTCAATGCCGACAAAGCCATGTTCGCCATCGTCCTGCTGGTCGGCGACGAGCGGTATCGTCTGGATGCCACGTTCTCTCATCCTCAGCAGGGCGTCGCGGATCTGCGGGGTTTCGGGCGCCATGATGGCGACGCCGTCGACATCTTCTGCGGACAGGTTCGAGAGATTGCGCGCAGCCTCATGCGGATCCTGATCATCAATTCGAATGACATCCGCCTCGATCATCTCAGCACGGCTGGCGCTGTCGAATTCCGCAATTCGGTCTATGATCTCCATCAGGAATTCATCGCCTGATCGGGGTAGGGCGAATACGAACCTGTATCCTCTCTGCCGCGCCAGCGTCGCGGCGACCTGGTTCCGTTGAAACCCGATTCTTTCAATGGCGTCATTGACAGTTTTGACGGTCTTTTCCCGTACGCCGGACCGGCCATTGAGCACCCTGTCCACGGTCGCCAGACTCACGCCTGCAGCGTTGGCCAGGTCCTTTATCGTTGGTCTCATTCTGTCAAAGCTCTGATTTCATAGGATAACCACCCCATCTTTGACAATTTTGGAGGAAATCACAAGCTAAATGAGGTGCGCACCTCAAATAGTTCTTGCCTTGAGGTGCGCACCTCATTTACGCTCGGGCGAGTTAAGTCGCGGCAGGAGGGCCGTGGCGATGAAACTGGGAGGATTTCGAAATGAAGACGAAACACCTGACGACAGCTGTCCTGTCGTCACTTATCGCAAGCTCTGCCGCGACTTCGGCCCTGGCCGAGGATCTGACGCTGTGTTGGGCTGCCTGGGACCCGGCCAATGCCCTGGTCGAACTGTCCAGGAATTTCGAGGCGGAATCAGGTCACACCATGAATTTTGAATTCGTGCCCTGGACCTCATTTGCGGACCGGATGCTCAACGAGCTGAATTCAGGGGGGCAATTGTGCGACCTGATGATCGGCGACAGCCAGTGGATCGGCGGCGGTGCCGAGAACGGTCATTACGTGAAGTTGAATGATTTCTTCGAGGCCAATGGCATCGACATGGCCGATTTCATTCCGGCAACTGTCACCGGCTATGCGGAATGGCCAAAGAACACGCCGAACTATTATGCCTTGCCGGCCTTTGGGGACGTCGTTGGCTGGACCTATCGCAAGGATTGGTTCGAACGCCCGGAACTGCAGGAGGCGTTCAAGGCCAAATATGGCCGCGCGCTTGGCGTGCCGACGTCACTGGAAGAGCTGAAGGAGATTGCGCAGTTCTTTCAGGGCCGGGACATTGACGGCACCACGGTTTACGGCGCCGCGATCTATACCGAGCGTGGCTCGGAAGGGATTACCATGGGGGTGACCAATGCGCTTTATAACTACGGGTTCATGTACGAGAATCCGGACAAGCCCTATGACCTGGAGGGCTATGTGAATTCCGATGGCGCCGTTGCAGCGCTGGAATTCTACAAGGATCTTTATGACACCGCGACGCCGCCGGGCTCGTCCAACTGGTACATGGGCGAGAATATCGATGCCTATAAATCAGGCCAGGTGGCGCTTCAGATGAATTTTGCCTTCATCTGGCCAGGTGTCGAAGCCGATCCGAACGTGGGCGGCGGAAAGTCGGGCTATTTCCCCAATCCGGCAGGGCCTGCGGGCCAGTTTGCGCAACTGGGCGGGCAGGGGATTTCTGTCGTGGCCTATTCGGACAAACAGGATGCGGCGCTGGAATATATCCAGTGGTTCGCGCAGCCCGAGATTCAGGCAAAGTGGTGGGAACTGGGCGGTTACTCGGCGCTGCGCGCTGTGGTCGAAGATCCGGGGTTCGCCGAGAGCCAGCCCTACGCGCAGACCTTTCTCGACAGCATGGCAATCGTGAAAGATTTCTGGGCGGAACCGGCCTATGCGGATCTGCTGCTGGCGATGCAGGAACGTGTCCACAATTACGTGGTGGCTGGTGACGGCACCGCGAAGGAAGCGCTTGACGGTCTGGTGCGTGACTGGACCGAAGTGTTCGAGGACGAAGGCAAAATATAGGGCTCCTCCCCGTCGGTTCCCTTTGGGGGGCTGACCGCCCCTGGCGGCCCGGCGGGCCGTCAGGATGCCTATGCCGAGGATATCTGGACGCCCGACTTATCCGCGCGTCAAAGGACAGGATCAATGACAGACACTTCCATCGACAAGCTCGCCCGAGCCACGCCCAAGACCGTGGCCCGCCGCATAAAGGGTCTGTCCGATCGCAGCATCGCATGGCTTTTCGTGGCTCCGACAATCTTTCTGCTGCTGGCCGTAAATATCTTTCCGCTGATCTGGACGATCAGGCTCAGCTTTACCGATTTCCGCGTGAACCGCCCGAACCGCGATGTCGAATGGGTCGGTCTGCGCAATTATGAACGGATCCTGACCGATCCGGACATCTGGGCCACGATGCAGGCAACGGCGCATTTTCTGTTCTGGACCATCGTGTTCCAGGTCCTGATCGGCTTTTTCCTGGCCTTCCTGATCAACAAGAAATTCAAGGGCAACGACCTCTGGACCACGATCATCGTCTTTCCGATGATGCTGTCGCCCGCGGTGGTCGGGAACTTCTGGACCTTCCTTTACCAACCGCAAATCGGATTGTTCAACTACGTAGTCGCGTTCTTCACCGGGGTCGACCCGGCGAGCTTTTCGATGATCGGCAGCGTGAATCTTGCGCCCTGGGCCATCGTTATCGCGGATACCTGGATGTGGTCCCCCTTTGTGATGCTGATCTGTCTGGCCGGGCTGCGGTCCATTCCTGACAGCATCTATGAGGCGGCCGAATGCGACCGGGCCAGCAAATGGCGGCAGTTCTGGACAATCACGGTGCCGATGGTGCTGCCCTTCCTGATGCTGGCCGTGCTGTTCCGCGGGATCGAGAATTTCAAGATGTTCGACCTGGTGGTGCAGCTGACCGGGGGCGGCCCGGGGAATACCACGACGCTCACGTCGATCGACCTGAAGCGGGAAGCCTTCGAAAGATGGCGCACGGGCTATTCCTCGGCCTATGCGGTGATCCTGTTCGTTACCGTCTTCGGCCTCGCCTCCATCTACGTCAAGGCATTGAACAAGGTGAAAGAACGATGAGCTATTCGATCACGGAACCTGGCAAGGGCATCAAGTGGATCGCCGGTATATTGGTCGTCTGCTATGCGCTGATTACCATCGCGCCGCTGCTGTGGATCATCGCGACGGGCTTCAAATCGGGACCGGATTCCATCGCATATCCGCCCAAGGTGGTATTCGAGCCGACGCTCGAAGGCTATGTGAACCTGTTCACGGACCGCACCCGCGCGACCAGCGACATGCTGGAGGCCGCAGGCCCGCCTGAAACCTGGTACGAGCAGATCGCGCGGGATCAGGGCACGGTCATCACCGGTGCGTCGCGCTACGGCGAGCGGTTCCTGAACTCCATCATCATCGGCTTCGGATCGACGGCGCTTTGCATGATCCTTGGCACTGCCGCCGCCTATGCGTTCAGCCGCTTCCGGGTGCCGCTCAAGGATGACCTTCTGTTCTTCATCTTGTCCACGCGGATGATGCCGCCAATTGCCGTGGCGATCCCGATCTTTCTGATGTTTCGGAACCTCGGCCTGAACGATACGCACCTCGGAATGATCCTGCTCTATACAGCCGTGAACCTGTCTCTGTCGGTCTGGCTTCTCAAGGGTTTCATCGACGAGATCCCCGTGGAATACGAGGAAGCGGCGCTGATCGACGGCTACACGCGGTTCCAGGCATTCTACAAGGTGGTGCTGCCGCAGGCGGCAACGGGGATCGCATCGACCGCAATATTCTGCCTGATCTTTGCGTGGAATGAATATGCCTTTGCGGTGCTGCTGACATCGGGCACGGCACAGACGGCACCACCGTTCATCCCGACCATCATCGGCACCTCCGGCAAGGACTGGCCCGCTGTTGCAGCGGGGGCGACGATATTCCTCGTCCCGGTCATGATTTTCACGATCCTGCTGCGCAAGCACCTGCTGCGCGGGATCACATTCGGAGCCGTTCGCAAATGAGCAATTCACCCTTCGACCCCGACGAGAGCCTGACCGAAGCCCAGATGGAGCGTGAGCACAAAGGCACCCCGAAGCCGGAAGTGACCGATACGCGCGGGCAACCGGACGAAGGGTATCGCGCGCATCCCGCCGCGCGGATATTCCTCCGCGGCCCCTGGGAAATGCTGGCGACGATCCTGATCGCGGCAGGGGTGGTGATGCTGATGCAGCCATTCTTCCTGGGGCTCTACACCTATTCGTTCATCGTCACGCTGACAGGCACGGTGATGTTCATCATCGTCAGCCATTTTCCGGAGTAGTCGCATGGCACAGATACGGATTGAGAACCTGCGCAAGGATTTCGGCAGCTTCAATGCGGTGAAGTCCTCGACCTTCACGATCGAGGACGGCGAGTTCTTCATGCTTCTCGGGCCTTCGGGTTGCGGCAAGACCACGACCCTTCGCATGATGGCAGGGTTGGAATTGCCCACTTCGGGGCGCATTTTCATCGACGGCGAAGAGGTGGGACAGAAACCGGCGAGCCAGCGGGACATCGCCTTTGTTTTCCAGATGTTCGCGCTCTACCCGCATATGAACGTGCGGGGCAACATCAGCTATCCGCTGAAAAGCCAGGGGATGCCGAGGGCAAGGATCAAGGCCAAGGTCGAGGAGGTTGCCGAAATCCTTGGCGTTACCGATATTCTGGACCGGCCCGTGGGCGGCCTGTCGGGCGGAGATCGTCAGCGGGTGGCCCTGGGACGGGCCATCGTGCGCGACCCCAAGGCGTTTCTCATGGATGAGCCGCTTGGCGCGCTGGATGCCGAATTTCGCGAACGCATGTCGGAGGAATTGCGCGCCTTGCACGACAGGATGAAGGCGACAACTGTCTATGTGACCCATGATCAGCTTGAGGCGATGCAAATGGGCGACAAGATCGTGGTCATGAACCATGGTGTGATTGAGCAGTTCGGGGTGCCGCAGGACATCTACGACTGGCCCGCGACCAGGTTCATGGCACAGTTCATCGGCTCGCCGCCGATGAATTTTCTCGATTTCGAAGGCGTGATCGGTGCCGGTGGCGATGAGGTCCGGTTGAACGATGTCGAGGTGAAGGTTCCCCCGAGCTTTGAGGGGGCCAAGGGGAAACTGACGCTGGGCGTTCGGCCCGAGCATGTGACCCTGGATGGTGACGCGCCGTACCGGGGCCGGGTGATGGCGACGGAATATCTCGGGACCACCCAGATCGTGACGCTGGACACGGCCAACGGGCCCCTCAAGGCCCGCGTCGCCAGCGCGGCGCGGGTGGACGTGGGGACAACCACAGGCCTGCGGTTCGACGCGCGGACCATCACGCTGTTCGACCAGCAGGAAGGTCGCGCACTGCGGTCGCAAGCCAATGCAGGAGTGCTGGACCATGGCTGAGGTCACCTTGACGGGAATTACCAAACGATTTGGCAATGATGTCGCGCTGAGTGATGTCACGATGACAGTGCCCGATGGCTCATTCGTGGTGCTGCTTGGCCCCACGGGCGCGGGAAAGACGACGACACTGCGGATGGTTTCCGGGCTTGATACGCCTGATCTCGGGACGGTCATGATCGGCGGGCGCGACATGGCCGGGCTGATGCCGGCCCAGCGTGACGTGGCGATGGTGTTTCAGCAATACTCGCTCTACCCGCATCTGACGGTCCGGCAGAATCTGGAATTCCCCCTGAAATCCCCGATCTTGAAGACATCGCAGAAAGAGATCGACCGCAAGGTCGGTGAGGTGGGCGAGATGCTGCAAATCTCCCACAAGCTGGACAACAAGGCGACCGCGCTTTCGGGCGGGGAAATGCAGCGGGTTTCCATCGGGCGTGCATTGGTACGCGATCCTGCGGTGTTCCTCATGGATGAACCGCTCAGCTCGCTGGATGCCAAGCTGCGTGCCGATCTGAGGGTTGAATTGAAGTCCATTCAGGCCGATTCCGGCGCAACGCTGCTTTATGTGACCCATGACCAGATCGAGGCGATGACGATGGCCACACATGTGGGTGTGCTGGACAAGGGGCGCCTGGTGCAGTTCGGCCCACCGCGCGAAATCTACGAACAGCCGGTCAGCATCTACGCGGCAAGCAGGTTGGGCCAGCCGCGGATCAACGTGCTGCCCGCAGAGGTATTCGGCGGGGCGCCGAAGGGGGCAAAGATGATCGGGCTGAGACCGGAACAGATCCGCCAGGGCGATGGCGAGGAAAGCCGCGTCGAGCGGGTCGAGCGACTGGGCGACCAGACACGACTGCACCTGCGTTTCAAATCGCACGATATCGTCACCGTGACCGATGCGCACACAGAGCTGAAACCGGGAGATCGGGTCAAGATTCGGCCCGAGAAACCTTTTTACTTTGACGCGTCCGGCGCTCGTCTGGCCTGAGGGAGGATACCATGGCTCAATTCATCAACGAAAAGGAAGCAACCGTCACCGAGGCGATCGACGGGCTTCTGCAGGCTTCTGGTGGCGAACTGGCCCGTCTCGACGGTTATCCGCACATCCGCGTGGTGGTGCGGGCGGATTGGGACAAATCAAAAGTGGCGCTGGTGTCCGGGGGCGGGTCGGGCCATGAGCCTGCCCATGCCGGGTTCGTTGGCAAGGGGATGCTGACGGCTGCGGTATGCGGGGATGTTTTTGCATCCCCCTCCGTGGATGCCGTGCTGGCGGGTATACTGGCGGTGACCGGCCCGGCCGGATGCCTGCTGATCGTCAAGAACTACACCGGCGACCGGCTGAACTTTGGCCTCGCGGCAGAACGGGCGCGGGCTTTCGGGCTCAAGGTCAACATGGTGATAGTCGATGACGACATTGCGCTGCCCGATCTTCCGCAGCCGCGGGGCGTTGCCGGTACGCTTTTCGTACACAAGATTGCGGGCGCCCTGGCCGAAAGCGGTGAACCGCTGGACAAGATCACCTCGGCAGCCGAGCGGGTCATTGCCGGAACCAGCACCATCGGCATGTCCCTGGACACATGTACCGTGCCCGGTTCACCCAAGGAAAACCGCATCGGCGCGGGAAAGGCAGAGTTGGGACTGGGTATTCACGGGGAGGCCGGGGTTCAGCAGATCGCGTATCAGAACGCGCGGCAGGCGGTTGCTGCCGTCACCGAAAAGCTGGCAAAGGTCATGAAATCCAAGCCCCATGTCGTCTTGTTGAACAACCTTGGCGGTGCCTCGGTGCTTGAAATGTCGATCCTGGCCAATGATCTGACGCAATCGGATATTGGCAAGAACCTCAAGCTGATCGTGGGGCCTGCATCGCTGATGACCTCGCTCGACATGCGGGGGTTTTCAGTCTCTGTTTATGCATATTCGGCAGAGGACCAGGCATTGCTTGCCGCGCCTTGCAGCCCGTCGGCGTGGCCCGGCTGCAAGGCGATCAAACCCGTTTCCGTGGTGGAATTGCCCGACGGTCTGCGCCCGATCCAGCCGATCCCGTCACAGCACAAGGACACGGCCGCCTTCCTGACCAAATGCTGTCAGGTTCTGATCGCGGCGGAGGCAGACCTGAACGCGCTCGACGCGAAGTCCGGGGACGGCGATACCGGTTCGACACTGGCAGGCGCGGCGCGGGCACTGATCGACGCGCTGGACCGGATGCCGCTGGCGGATCATACGCAGCTTTTCCGGGCCATCGGTCAGGAACTGAGCCAGACGATGGGCGGGTCCTCCGGCGTATTGCTGGCAATCTTCTTTACCGCTGCGGGGGACGCAGCTTCGAGCGGGCTTGGCATGATCGCGTCACTCAAGGAGGGCCTGGCCCGCATGCAGAAGATCGGGGGCGCACAGATCGGCGATCGCACCATGGTCGATGCGCTGAAGCCCGCGCTGGACGAGTTGGAAGCCAAGGGCCTTGCCGATGCTGCCGTCGCCGCGCGGAGCGGTGCGGCTCATACCGCGACAATCACGAAGGCAAAGGCGGGGCGGGCCTCCTACATCAGTGCCGAACAATTGGACGGTCACGTGGATCCGGGGGCAGAGGCGGTTGCGCGGCTTTTTGAACAGCTCGCGACCTGACATCGTGCTTTCCTTGCCTGGTTCCGGTCAGGACGTGACGGAGATTGAAGCCGAAGACGATCTGGGCGATTGACGCGGCTCTGTAATGGGCCAAGTCTGGGCGAAACCGATTGCAGGAGCTTTCAATGACCACGGACAGCACACCCCTTCCACTGCCGGATGGCGCTTTGGAGCGGATCACCAAAGCCGTCGATGCGGGGTTCGAGGCCCAGGTCGGGTTTCTGGCGGATTTCGTCGCAATCCCGAGCCTGAGGTTCGAGGAAGGTGCCGCCCAGGATTTCATGGCGCAGGCGCTGCGGCAACGGGGCTACAAGGTGGATGACTGGACGATCCGGCTGGAAGACCTTGAGCACCTGCCGGGGTTCGGGCCGATCCACGGTGATTTTTCACGCGCGCGCAGCGTTGTTGGCAGCCATCACAGTGCCCGGACAAAAGGGCGTTCGCTGATCCTGCAGGGGCATCTGGACGTGGTGCCGACCGGGCCGGTCGAGATGTGGAAGTATCACCCCTTCGACCCGGTGATCGAGAACGGCTGGATGAACGGCCGCGGGGCAGGAGACATGAAGGCCGGCACGGTCGCCGCCCTTTATGCGCTGGATGCGCTCAAGGCCGCCGGGTTCGAGCCTGCGGCGACCGTGCATTTCCAGTCGGTAATCGAGGAGGAAAGCACGGGACTTGGCGCGCTTTCGACCCTGCAGCGGGGCTACCGCGCCGATGTCGCGGTTCTGCCGGAGCCATCGAGCCTGACGATCAACCGCGCGCAGGTGGGGGCACTTTGGTTTCGGCTGCGGGTGCGGGGCAAGCCGGTGCATGTGTCGGTCGCGGGCGAAGGGTCGAACGCGATCATGGCGGGCTATGATATTCTTGCCGCTTTGCAAGAAATGGAGGCGGAGTGGAACGCGCGCGCGGCGCAGGACCCGGTCTATCATGACGTACCGCATCCGCTGAACTTCAATGCGGGCAAGATCGAGGGCGGGGACTGGGCATCGAGCGTGCCGGCCTGGTGCGACATCGACTGCCGGATGGGTGTGCTGCCGGGGCAGGATCTGGAGGCTGCCAAGGCCGAGATCGAGGCCCGTGTGTCGGGGGCGGCGCGCGACCATCCTTTCCTGTCCAACAACCCGCCCGAGGTGATCTGGAACGGTTTCCAGGCCGAAGGATACGTGCTGGGCCCTGACGCCGACCCGGCGCTGGCGGTGATGCGCGCGGCCCACGCGCAGGTCATGGGTGCGGGCGCGCAGATCGCCGAGCACAAGATGACGGCGCTGACGGATACGCGGTTTTATGGTCTCTACTATGACATTCCGGCCTTCTGCATCGGGCCTACAGCACAGAATATTCACGGCTTCGATGAACGGGTCGAACTGGAATCGATCCGCAAGCTGACGGTGGTACTGGCGCTGTTCATCGCGCAATGGTGCGGTTTGAACCCCTTAAGGGACTAGGTTGATCCGGGATCTGGTCGCGGAATCCACGGCTTCCGCCGAATAGAGCATCGGCACGTAATCCCCCGCAGCCCAGAGTGGCGCCAGATCGGCGTAGTGGGGGCTGTCCGGCAGGGCGGACTGGCCGGGCGTGTTGATCCAGACGCTGTTGTCCCATGCGCCCACGTCCACAACCATGCGGACCGAGGCGCCGATGGTCACCCGGTAGTCCGCCGCTTCGTAGTGGCCCAGCATCACGGTGCCACCCGCCCCGCCGGTCGGCAGGGGGCCGATATCCTGCTTGCCGCCGATCGGGGTCAGCGCGTGATTGAAATAGCCCTGGTGCAGGTCGCCCCATTGCCATTTGGTGGTGTCCTTGCCGTAGGTTTCGCAGGCTTCATCCCAGGCGGTTTGCAGCGTGTCGGCCAGAAGCGCATCGCGGTCCGGTGCTGCCCGGGCGGCAAGGCCGGGAAGATCGCCGCGCAGCAGGCGCAGGACGGTAGGCACGCTGCCCGGAACAAGAAGGGCGCGCAGGGCGGGATCCTCCGCCACCCGATCCAGCAGGGCGGGGCGCAGGTGCCGGGACAACCAGATCTCATAAAGAAGTGCCGCGGCGGAAGAAGCCCGCGCATAGCCGTCCCAGGCCTGCAGCAATCCTCGGGCCGGGGAGAGGGCGCTGGCGGGCAGCATCGCGCAAAGCTCTTCGGCCAGGGCCGAATAGGTATCGGTTTGCAATGCGCAATTGTCGGTCACGTTTCGGGCACCACCCCTGGCGATCACATCGGCGATGCGGTCGGCGCGGCCGTCCTCGAACCATTCAAAGCCGACGGGCCGGGCATCGTGATCCCAGGTGTCCGGCAGGTTCATCTCGTTCGCGGAATGGACAAAGCCGCGCTCGGGGTTGGTAATGGCGGGCAGGTCCTCGGCGGTCATGTATCCTTGCCATTCAAAGCGGCCATCGCCCGGCACCGGGGTCAGGCCGCGCCAGCCGGAGCGGCGCGGGACATAGGCCGCCGCCTGCCAGCAGATATCGCCGGTGGTATCGGCATAGACCATGTTGACCGAGGGCGCGCCCCATGTGGCAAGTGCCTTGCGGAAGTTTGGCACGCTGGTGCTGCGCATGGATTTGAGAGACCCCATGTAGGGCGACGTGCCCGGATCGGTAAAGACAGTGCGGACAGCGACGCCGACATTGTCCCGCGCATGGACCAATGGGCCGTGACGGGTAAAGCCCAGGGTTAGAGACTGTTCCGGCGCATCTTTCACCGCAAATTTCTCTTCCACCCAGGTGATCGCCTCGGTCCCGGTGCCAAAGCGGTAGGCGTTGCCGTCCTCGGTCAGGTCGTAAACCATGACGTCCTCCTGATCAGCGCAGAAGATCGTGAGGCTGAAGGCCGCGGTGCCGTTGTGGCCGGCCATGATGCCGGGAGAAGAGGGCTCTCCCGCACCGATTATGTCGAGGCCCGGCGCGGTGAGATGGACCATGTAGCGCAGGGAGGGTGCGGCATGGGCGCGGTGCGGGTCGCTTGCCATGATGGCGCGACCGGTGTCCGTCTGGCCCGGCGCAATGGCCCAGTTGTTAGAGCCTTCGGGTGGTGTTGCGCGCTGCACGGTCTTTCGCGCGTCCACACTGGACCATAGCGGTGCCTCCTCCAGCGTCGCGTCAAGCCGGGCGCGCTGGAAGGTCACGGGTGCCGTGGCAAGCTCGTAGACCGCCAGCGCATCTGAAGGCAGGCGCTTGTCGGTTGTGACGTCCCATTCGCTGTCCGGCACGGGAGGGGACAGGGGCACACGCAAGAGATCGGTTTCCGGGTCGGCAAGGGTATGGACCTGCAGACGCGCCAGTTCCGACGCCGCGTTGCGGGCGAGACAATGGGTGCGGATGCGCACCACATCCTCGGGCAGCCAATGGGCCGGTTCAGTCCCTAACTCGGCGAATTCGGGCGGCAGGGGCAGGTCACCCGCAAGCACCAGATCGACAGCGGCATTGATGCCTGCGGCGAAAGCCGTGCAGATTTCCCGGGAATCTTCGCCATAGGCGGCCCATTCCCGATCCATCTCTCCGCGATAGAGAAACAACCGCGCGGCGCGGTCCTGCATCAGATAGCCGGGCCCGAAGTCGGCGGCCAGCAGGCCCAACCCGCGCTTGCGCCAGAGGTCAATCTGCCAGAGCCGGTCGCGCGCGGCGTTGAACCCCTGGAGGAAAAATGCGTCTTGCTGGGTCTCCGCGCGGATATGCGCCATGCCCCATGTGTCGATTGAGATGCTGGCAGGGGCCGAGAGGCCGGGCAGTTTGATCGTTGTCATGGGATGTCTCCTGGGGAAGATCAGTACTTGCTGAGGGCGCGGGCGGCCTGCTGGCCAAGCGGTGCGGTGCGGGCGCGGAACTCTTCGGGAGTCCATTCGGCAAGCGAGCCTGCGATGTGAATGGCGGCGACCGGTGCGCCCTTGCTGTCGAGGATCGCAAAACCCATGGCGATTTCGCCTGACAGGATCTGGTTCAGTGCCAGCGCATAGCCCTGTGCGCGGGTCTGTTCGACAGCCTGCATGATTTCGTCAATTTCGGTCATCGTGTTCGGGGTGAAGGGCCGCCTGTCCGAGCGGGCAACAAGATCGCGGGCGGTGTCTTCGGGCAGGCGGGCCAGGATGGCCAACCCGCCGGAGGTGCAGAATGTCGGGACGCTGTGGCCGACGATAGAGGCGTTGAAGGTCTGACGCTTGGTCTGGAGACGCACGGCATAGACCATGCGGAGGTCATCGAAGAGCGACAGGTCGATCCGTTCGCGCACCGTGGTGCGCAGTTCCTGCAGGACCGGTGTGGCCTGCCGTACCAGCGGATTCAGACGCAGAAAATCGAGCGTGTGATCCAGGATGCTGACGCCGGGGACATAGCCGTGCCCGTTTGCGTCGCGGCTGATGTAGCCAAGGGCGCGCATGGTATGGACCATCCGCTGGGCCGCGCTGCGGTCGAGCCCGGCACGTGATGCGACTTCCGAGAGGGTCAGGGGCCCTTCGGTCTGGTGAAAGGCCGACAGCACCGCCATCGCCTTTTCCACGGATCGGACGAAAAGCGGACTGGCGCGTTCCTCTTCCAGATTGGCGGAGCGGCCGGTTTCGGCGCGTATCGTATTCCTGAACATTATCGCTTTCCTGACACAGCGGCATTGACGCCGGGTAAGGCGGCGGCATACGATTTCTATACGATGTAGTTGTATTGTCTTGCAATACTTCTGTGGGCGACGGACAAGCGGGCCGAGGTCGGACCGCCGTCAGCACAAGTCGGGGGAAACAAGATGTCAAAGCGCGTGGCGCTGGCCGGATTTCTACATGAAACAAACACTTTCGCGCCTACGAAAGCGCGCATGGCGGACTTTGTGCAGGGGGGTGGTTACATGCCCCTGGCCCGTGGGAAGGCCGTTCTGAGCCAGGGGCGCGACATCAACCTTGGAATTGGCGGCGCGGTCCAGTTTGGCGAATCGGCGGGCTGGGAGATGGTGCCAATCCTCTGGGCGGGTGCCATACCGTCGGCCCATGTTTCAAAAGATGCCTATGAAAGCATCAGTGACGAGATAGTTTCGGGCATTGCGGGGGCCGGCGCGCTGGACGGTGTCTTTATCGATCTGCATGGCGCAATGGTGGCGGAACACGAGGATGATGGCGAGGGCCGGCTGCTCAAGCGCCTGCGCGAGGTGGTGGGGCCGCATGTCCCGATTGCCGCAGCGCTCGACCTGCATGGAAACATCACCCGGGATATGGTGGATGCGGCCGACGTGCTGGTGGGGTTTCGTACCTATCCCCATGTGGACATGGCCGAGACGGGGCACCGGGCCGCGGCGCAACTGGATGCGCTGATGGCGCGGGGGGCGCCCTTTGCCGCGGCGTTCCGGCGGCTGCCCTTCCTGGTGCCGATCGCCTGGCAGAGCACAAGGGCGCAACCGGGGCAGCGGATTTACGAACTGGTCGCGGAACAGGAGGGTGGCGGCGTGGCCAGCACGTCGTTCTTCTTCGGCTTTCCGGCGGCGGATTTTCCCGGCTGTGGTCCGACCGTGATATGCTATGGTGAAACGCAAGCCGATGCCGATCGCGCGGCGGATGCCATAGAGCAGGCCGTTCTGGCGGCGGAGCCGGAGCTGGCGGGAGAGACCTTTGAGCCTGAGGCGGGTGTAAACGAGGCGATGCGCATTGCCCGTGACGCAAGCCGTCCGGTGGTGATCGCGGATACGCAGGACAATCCCGGCGCGGGGGGCGACAGCAACACCACGGGGATGTTGCGCGCGCTGGTCGCACGGGGGGCGCAACGGGCGGCCCTGGGCAATATGGTCGATCCGCGCGCGGCAGCGGCAGCACACGAAGCGGGGCAGGGGGCCGAAATAGAAATCGCACTTGGCGGTTTCTCGGGCATTGCGGGCGACACGCCGTTCGAGGGGCGCTTTACGGTCGAGGCCCTGTCTGACGGCAAACTGGTGGCGAAGGGACCGTTCTATGGCGGCGCGCCCCTGGACATGGGTCCCTCAGCCTGCCTGCGTATCGGCGACGTGCGCGTGGTGGTCACCACGAACAAGGCGCAGATGGCCGATCGCGAGATGTATCGCTTTGTCGGGATCGAACCGGAGCAACAGGCGATACTTGTCAACAAGAGCTCGGTGCATTTTCGGGCCGATTTCGACGGCATCGCAGAAACGATCCTGACCTGTACGGCGCCAGGCCCGATGCCGGTCAGCCCGGCAAGCCTGCCGTTCAGGAACCTCGCCCCCGGCATGAGGCTGGAGCCTCTGGGGCGGGTTTTCGAGGCACCGACTGCCGCCTGACCTGCGGCGGCACAGACAGATGAAAGGAGCGACGATATAGCCAAGGAAGATCAAGAAACGAAAACAGGGGCAAAAGCCTCGCGATGACACCAACCAACGGGAGTTACCAATGAAACTGCTGAATTTCACAAAATCGGGAACCGGATTCCGCATGTCCCTGTTCTCTGCGGCGCTGGCGGGTCTTGCCATGATGTCCGGGGCCGTGGACGCGCAGACGCTGCGCGCGGTCAAGCACTCTGACCTTCGGGTGCTGGACCCGATCCTGACCACCGCTTACATGAGCCGGAACCACGGCTACATGATCTTTGACACGCTCTATGCGCTGGATTCCGATCTGGTGCCGCAGCCGCAGATGGTCGACAGCCACGAAGTGTCCGAAGACGGGCTGACATATACTTTTACCCTGCGCGACGGATTGAAGTTTCATGACGGCGCAGATGTCACCGGAGAGGACGTTGCGGCGTCGATCAAGCGCTGGGGCGAACGCGACGGAATGGGACAGGTGCTGATGTCCTTTGTCGAAAGCATGTCGCAGGGCGACAGCCCCAATCAGTTCGTCATCAACCTGAAGGAACCCTACGGCCTGGTCATCGACAGCCTGGCGAAACCTTCGTCGAACGTGCCGTTCATCATGCCTAAACGGCTGGCGGAAACGCCCTCTACAGAGCCTATTCCGGAGCAGATCGGCTCTGGCCCGTTCAAATGGGTGGCGGATGAATATCAGCCCGGCGTCATCGCGGTCTATGAAAAGTTCGAGGACTACGTGCCGCGCGACGAACCGGCAAGCTGGGCATCGGGCGGCAAGGTCGTCAAGGTGGATCGCGTCGAATGGGTCGTGATGGCTGATGATCAGACCGCGTTGAACGCGCTTCAGGCGGGCGAGATCGACTATTGGGAAAGCCCGCCTTCTGACCTTTTGCCGATCCTCGATGCCAACCCCGATGTGACGGTCAAGAACCTCAACGCGCTTGGCTTTCAGACGATCATGCGGCCCAATACTTTGAATGCGCCGATGGACGATCCGAAAATCCGCAAGGCCGCCATTGCCGCAGTGAACCAGAAAGACGTTCTGGATGCGCTCGTGGGCAACCCGGACCTCTACAAGATATGTGGCGCGATGTTTGTTTGCGATACGCCGCTGGCCAGCGATGTCGGCTCCGAGACGCTGACGCAGGGCAACGGTATGGACCAGGCCAAGGCGCTGCTGGAAGAGGCGGGTTATGACGGCACGCCTATCGTCGTCATGCACCCGACAGATGTGAGCACTCTGCGTTCGCAGCCTGTCGTGGTGGCGCAGGCGATGCGGGACGCGGGCTTTACCGTCGATCTGCAGGCGATGGACTGGCAGACCCTGGTCGGCAAGCGCGCGTCGCAGGCCTCCATCGCGGATGGCGGCTGGCACATGTTCATGACCAACTGGGTGGGCGCGGATGTGTTCAACCCCCTGGTGAACAACATGGTCAACGGCAAGGGACCCGATGGCGGCTGGTTCGGCTGGCCGGATGTGCCGAAGCTGGAAGAGCTGCGTACGGCCTATGCCACAGCCGCGACGCTGGAAGAACAGAAGGGTCTGGCCGAGGAAATTCAGGCCCTGGCCTATGAGGAGGGCATCTATGCCCCGATCGGCCAGTACTTCGTTCCGACGGCATGGTCCAACAACCTTGAGGGCGTGCTGGACGCGCCCGCGCCGCTGTTCTGGAACATCAGCAAGAACTGATGCGATACCGGCCTCGCGCCAAACGCGCGGGGCCGGACACCTCATTCGAATGCATTCCGAAAGGACTTCCGATGGTTGTCTACATCGTGCAGCGCATCCTGGCCGCGATCCCGGTGATGGCCTTTGTCGCGCTCTTCGTCTTTCTGCTGTTGCGACTGACCCCGGGCGACCCGGCGGCGATCATCGCGGGGGATACCGCGACGCCTGCACAGCTTGAGGCGATCCGCGACTCGCTGGGGCTGAACGATCCGCTTCTGGTGCAGTTCTTCAGCTGGATCGGTGACCTGCTGCGCGGCGATTTCGGCACCTCGATCCTGTCCGGAAAGCCGGTGCTGAACCTGATCGCGGACCGGATGGAGCCGACCATCAGCCTGGCGCTGACCACCATCATCCTGTCGGTGCTCATCGCCGTGCCGCTGGGTGTCATTGCCGCGTGGAAACAGGGCACATTGATCGACCGTTTCGTGATGCTGTTGTCGGTGCTGGGCTTTTCCGTTCCGGTCTTTGTCATCGGCTACCTGATGATCTCGCTTTTCTCCATGCAACTCGGCTGGTTTCCCGTGCAGGGGTTCAAACCCATCGGCGATGGTGTCGGACCATTCCTGCACCGGATTGCCCTGCCGACGGTGACGCTGACCTTGCTCTATATCGCATTGATCGCACGGATCACGCGCACCTCGATGCTGGAGATCCTGGGTGACGATTACGTGCGCACCGCGCGGGCCAAGGGGCTGCCCGAACGCAAGGTGCTCATGCGTCACGCGCTGCGCAATTGTTCCGTGCCGATCATCACGGTGATCGGCATCGGCTTTGCGCTGATCATCTCGGGGGTGGTGGTGACGGAATCGGTGTTCAACCTGCCGGGACTGGGGCGGCTGACGGTCGATGCCGTGCTGAGCCGCGATTACCCGGTGATCCAGGCGGTGATCCTGCTCGCCTCTCTCATCTATGTCGTGATCAACCTGCTGATCGACATTGCCTACGTCCTGCTTGACCCGAGGATCCGCTACACATGACCGATCAATCCGCGTCCTCTGTCGTTCCCGCCCGCGTCACCGCACTGGCCCGCGCGCGGGAGATTGTCTTTTCCGGCCCGCTGGTCACCATCGCCGCCGGTATTCTGCTGATCATCGTTCTGTCGGCACTGCTGGCGCAATGGATCGTGCCGCACGACCCTGTGCGCCTGACGCCGGGGGTGCGCCTGAAACCGCCAAGCGAGGAATTCTGGCTTGGCACGGACGCCTATGGCCGCGACCTGTTCTCGCGCATCATCTATGGCGGGCGGATTTCGCTTGTCGTGGGGGTGGCGGCGGCGATCTTTGCCGTGGTGCTGGGCCTGCTGCTGGGTCTGCTGGCGGGTTACATCCGCTGGATCGACGCGGTGCTGATGCGGATGGTGGACGGGCTCATGGCTATCCCGTCGATCCTGCTCGCCATCGCCATCGTGTCGCTTTGGGGCGCGAGCCTGTGGACCGTGCTGGTTGCGATCACCATTCCGGAGGTGCCGCGCGTGGTGCGGCTGGTCCGGTCGCTGGTGTTGTCGGCGCGCGAGGAACCCTATGTCGAGGCGGCGATTGCCGCCGGGACCCCGACCTGGATCATCATGCGCCGCCACCTGGTGCCGAACACCATCGCGCCGCTGATCATCCAGGGCACTTATATCTGTGCCAGCGCCATCCTGACCGAGGCGATCCTGAGCTTCCTTGGCGCGGGGATAAACCCCGAGACGCCGAGCTGGGGAAATATCATGGCCGAGGGGCGGATCTATTTCCAGATCAACCCGGGCATCGTGCTTTGGCCCGGCCTGGTGGTGTCGATCACCATCCTGTCCATCAACCTTCTGGGTGACGCGGTGCGCGACGCACTTGATCCGCGCATGGCGAAACGGGGTATCGAAAGATGAGCCTTCTTGAAATTTCCGACCTGCGGATCGCACTGAACGGCGACAGGGACAGCCAGGTGGTCAAGGGGCTGGACCTGAGCATCGAGGCGGGCCAGACCACCTGCCTTGTCGGGGAAAGCGGCTCGGGCAAGTCGTTGACCGCACTTGCGACCATGGGTCTGCTGCCGCCGGTGCTGAAACCCGTTGCGGGGTCGATCAAGCTGAAGGGGGAGGAGTTGCTGGGGGCGAAGCAGTCGCGGTTGCGCGCGCTCAGGGCCACCTCCATGTCGATGATCTTTCAGGAACCGATGACGGCGCTGAACCCGGTCGCCCGTGTCGGCCAGCAGATTGAGGAAGTGCTGGAGTTCCATTCGGACCTGTCGCAATCCGCCCGAAAGACCCGGGTGAAGGAAATGATGGAGCAGGTGCATCTGCCGGACGTGGACAAGATGTACCGCAGCTTTCCGCATCAATTGTCGGGTGGGCAGCGCCAGCGGATCATGATCGCGATGGCGCTGGTCATGCGGCCACAGCTTCTGATCGCCGATGAACCCACGACCGCACTGGACGTGACGACACAGGCGCAGATCCTCAGTCTGATCCGCGAGTTGCGAGAAGAACAGGGCGCGGCGGTGTTGTTCATCACGCATGACATGGGTGTCGTGTCCGAGATCGCGGATGATGTTACCGTGCTCAAGCTGGGCGAGGTGATGGAGACGCAGAAGCTGGACGACCTCCTGCGCCGTCCCAAGACAGAATACACCCGCGACCTCTTGCGCTCTGTTCCCAGCCAGGTGCCCCGCATGGCGCGGCCCAGGACGTCGGACAACGTGGTGCTGGAGGCGACGGACCTGTGCAAGACCTATGGCGGTGGCGGGCTGTTCCGCAAGGGCCGCGAGGTCAAGGCGGCTCAGGATGTTTCCTTCAGCCTGCCCAAGGGCCGGACGCTTGGCATCGTGGGTGAAAGCGGATCGGGCAAGACCACGGTGGCACGCTGCATCATGCGGCTGATCGACCCGACATCGGGGGCGATCCGGGTGGGCGGCACGGATATCGCGCAGCTGACGCAAAAGGAACTGAAGCCCGAGCGCAAGAACATCCAGATCGTGTTTCAGGACCCGATGCGCTCGCTGAACCCGCGCATCGAGATCGGCCAGTCGATCATCGAAGGGCCGCTGAATTTCGGCGTGCCGAAGGACAAGGCGCTGGCGCGCGCGCGCGAATTGCTGGAACTGGTGGGCCTGCCCGCCAGCGCGGTGAACCGCTTTCCACACCAGTTTTCCGGCGGCCAGCGGCAGCGCATCGCGATTGCCCGTGCGCTGGCGATGGACCCCGACGTTCTGGTCGCGGACGAGGCGGTGTCAGCGCTGGATGTTTCGGTTCAGGCGCAGGTGCTGGACCTGCTGGCGGAACTTCAGGAAAGGCTGGGGCTGGGCATATTGTTCATCACCCATGACCTCGGCGTGGCAGCGCAGATCTGCGACGATGTTCTGGTGATGCAATACGGCAAGGTTGTCGAATACGGCCCCGCCGCCCAGGTGCTGGGATCGCCTCAGCAGGATTACACCAAGGCGCTGATCAAGGCCGCTCCCGGGCGGCATTGGGATTTCGCGAACTTCCGCCCCTTTGCAGAGGCGGCTGAATAACACAATGGAGACCACCACATGAATGTCATGCCCATCATTGCCGACAGCACGGACGAGCTGGAGGCGATCTTCAAGGATCTGCACGCCCATCCCGAAATCGGCTTTACCGAGCATCGCACCGCCGGTGTTGTCGCCGAAAAGCTCAAGGCCTATGGCGTTGACGAGATTCACACAGGCATCGCGGGGACCGGTGTTGTCGGTATCATCAAGGGCAACCGCGAAGGCGTCCGCCGGATCGGGCTGCGCGCAGACATGGATGCGCTGCCGATCAACGAGGAAACCAACCTTGCCTATGCCTCGACCAATCCGGGAGTGATGCACGCCTGCGGGCATGACGCGCATACCACCATGCTGTTGGGCGCAGCGCGGCATCTGGCCGCCACCCGCGATTTCGCCGGCACCGCCGTGCTGATCTTTCAACCTGCCGAAGAGGGATTGGGCGGTGCGCGGGGGATGCTGGCGGACGGGCTGTTCGAGCGCTTTCCCTGTGACGAGATTTACGGGATGCACAACATGCCGAATGGCGAGGCCGGCAAAGTCGGTATCTGCAAGGGGGCCGCGATGGCGGGGGCATCGTTTTTCGACATCACCATACAGGGCAAGGGCAGCCACGCGGCAATGCCGCACCAGTCGCGCGATCCGCTGGTGATTGCCTCCGACCTGGTGGGCAGTCTGCAGACAATCCTGTCACGCAATATTGCGCCACTGGACACCTGTGTGTTGTCGGTGACGCAGATCCATTCCGGATCGGCATATAACGTGGTGCCCGACTCCGCATCGCTGGCGGGGACCATCCGCTATTTCAAGGACGAAGTCTGTCAACTGGCCGAGACCCGCATGCGCGAGCTTTGCGCCGGATTTGCCACCGCCTACGGCGTGACGATCAACATCGATCTGCGCAACATCTTTGACGTCCTGATGAACGATGCCGACCTGTCGGATGCCTATATGGAAGCGGCAGCGGACATCGTGGGGCGCGAGAACATCAGCGGCACCGATGAACCCGCCACCGGGTCGGAGGATTTCGCCGATATGCTCAAGGTCGTGCCCGGTGCCTATTGCCGGATCGGTCACTCCGGCACGACCGGACTGCACAACCCCAGTTTCTTCCTCGATCCTGAAGTTCTGCCCGTCGGCGCTTCAGTGATGGCGCGTATCGTCGAACGCCGTCTGGCCAACTGAAAGGACATGTGATGAACCCTCTCGAACTCCCCTTTGACACGGATGAGATGCTGACCGGGCTGAAACCCTGGATCGAATGTGAAAGCCCCACTTTTGACGCGGCGGCCGTCAACCGCATGATGGACATTGCGGCCTACGAGATGGCCGCGCTTGGCGCGACGGTCGAGCGTATTCCCGGGCGGATGGGTTTTGGCGGCTCGGTCCGGGCACGGTTTCCGCATCCCGACATGGGCAAACCCGGGATCCTGATTTCGGGGCATATGGATACGGTGCATCCCATCGGCACGCTGGATGTCCTGCCGTTCAAACGCGATGGAGATATCTGCTACGGCCCCGGCTTGATGGACATGAAGGGCGGTAACTATATCGCGCTCGACGCGATCCGAAAGCTGATCGCCGCGGGTCTTCAGACGCCCTTGCCCGTCACGGTCCTGTTCACCCCGGATGAAGAGGTCGGCACCCCGTCCACCCGTGATTTGATCGAGGCCGAGGCCGGGCGCAATGCATATGTCCTGGTGCCCGAACCGGGCCATGACGATGGCGGCGTGACGATCGGCCGCTATGCCATCGCGCGTTTCAACCTCATGACCAAGGGCCAGCCCAGCCACGCGGGTGCGCGTCTCTCCGATGGCAAGTCCGCCATCGCCGCAATGGCCCGCAAGATCGGCGAGATCGAGGATATGACCGGACCGGACTGCACCTTCAGCGTCGGGGTGATCCATGCGGGTCAATGGGTGAACTGTGTCTCCTCCTCCTGCGCGGCAGAGGCGCTGAGCATGGCCAAGAAACAGGAAGACCTTGATGCCGGGGTCGAACGCATGTTGGCGCTTCAGGGGGATATGAACGGTGTCGAATTCATCGTCGAACGCGGCGTGACGCGCCCGGTCTGGCGGCCCGACACGCCCGGCACGGCGAAGATTTTCGACATCGCCAAGGACATTGCCAAAGAGCTTGGCTTTGAGATGCAGGGCCGCAGTCAGGGCGGCGGCTCCGATGGCAATTTCACCGGCGCCATGGGTATTCCAACGCTGGATTCGCTGGGGGTTCTGGGCGCGGGGCTGCATACGCTGAACGAACATATTCAGGTGGATAGCCTGACCACGCGGGCAAAGCTGATGGCGGGGCTGTTGATGCGGCTGGCTTGAAATGGATCAAAAGGCGATGCCACGTTAAACCGGTGCGATTGTCGGCAACTTGAACTGTGAATGGGCAGAACGGATGCCGGGCCCGCCGGTCAAATGCAAATGCCACCGGTTCCCACCGCGAGTCATTTTGCACGCCGTTTGACGACGCGCGGCGCTTTCGGTTCTGGCCGTCGGCGCCGCGACGAGTTGGAGCCACAGGCAGAGGTCATCGGGCATTGGACCCCGGATCCGGCTGGCAAATTCACCGCACCTGCATCAAAAGTCAGATTGAACCGCAAAAAATCCTCAACCAGTAGAGACCAACATGAAACCAACCCCTCCGCTTACCCGCTTTATCGGCGAGGCCGAACGCACGCTTCAAGCGCTTCTGAAACACCAGTTGGATCGCGCCGGACTGCGCTTTGAAGAATGGGTGACCCTGACAATAGTGTCCGGGGCCACCGCGCCGGATAAGGCCACCCTGCTCCGGCAGATCGCCGCGGCCAAGGTGGTTGCGCCTGGCGATGAAGCGGACCTGTTGCATGCAATGATCCAGCGCGGTCACATCGAAGGCGACAGCGCTCTTGCCCTTTCTGCTGAAGGCCGCGCGGTGTTTGAACCCCTGCGCGACGCAATTCGCGGCATTACCAGCGGCCTTTTCGCCGAGCTTCCGGCAGATGATCTCGACACAACCCGGCGGGTGCTGGAAACGGTGACGCAGCGGGCCAATCAGTTTTTGGCGGAAACCTGATATCTGAAACCAGCAAGATGCCAATCCCTTTGCAGTGGCGCGGACGCCACCGCATTGCGCTTGAAACGATGGGTGAGGTACGGGTGCCGAGCGCTATCTTTCGGCATTAGTTCTTCAAGGTTCAAGCTGTGCCCGGATGGAATCGGAATTGGCCAGATAATCCAAAACCGCACGCACGCGCGCCGTGTGCCGCAGGTCGGCGTGGGTGAGGAGCCACAGATCAACGGCGATCTCATCTATATCATCCCCAAGGCGCGTCAGCCTGGCGTCGCGCCCGGCCAGGTAAGCAGGCAGAACCGCGACGCCAATGCCGGCCTGTACCGCGGCATAGATGCCCAGCACGGTGTTCATCCGACAGACGACCATCTTGTCGTTGGCGTGATTTTTCATCCATGCATGCAACTGAGGATAGGGCATCGCCGGGCTTGGTCCGATCCATGCCAAAGGCTGATCAGGGTCCGTCACCGCACCCTTTGCCTGCAGATCATGCCGCCCATATACAGCTTGCCGTATGACGCCCAGTTTGCGCCCGACCAGATGCTCTGCCGGGGCCGCTGCGGGTCTGATGGCGATATCGGCCTCGCGCAGGCTCAGGTCGGATATTTCGTTCGATACACTGATCTCAAGCACGATTTCGGGTGCCAGCCTCCGGAACTCTGACTGCACCGGGGTCAGCAATGCGTGTAAAAGAGTGTCTGTGGTGGCAATCCGCACCACGCCGGAGGGGCGCAGATCACCACCCGACAGACGTCGTTCGGTCTCATTTGTCAGATCGGCAATCTGGCGCGCTATGGCAACGATCTCTTCTCCGGCGGCTGTAGGCCGGTAGCCTGACCTGAAACGCTCGAACAGACGGACGCCCAGTTTGGCTTCGATGACATTGATCCGGCGAAATACAGTTGGATGGCTGAGACCTGCCAGCCGCGCGGCCTTGTTCATTGATCCGGCGTCGGCGATTTGCAGCACGATCCGGTAGTCACCCCAGTCAAGCTCGTTGTTCATCCGTGCAATATTACCTTGCAGATTCGTCAGCTGTGAAAACAGGATTGAACAATAGATGTTCCTGAGACATTGGCAAACAGCAGGTGACCAAAGATGCATGTGCACATCATCCATGCCCATCCGGAACCATCATCCTACAATGGGGCCCTGACCAAAGCGGCACAGCAGGCGCTGCAACAACGCGGCGATACCGTCACGATATCCGATCTTTACCAATCGGGTTTCGACCCGGTCGAGAAGCCCGCCAATTATCCCGATCGCGCGGACATGGCGCATTTTGCCGCGCTGAACGAGCAACGGCACGCGTGGCAAAACGGCACATTGCCGGGCGTGATAGAGACTGAAATTGCCAATCTCGAACAGGCCGATCTGGTTGTCTTGCAATTTCCCCTGTGGTGGCACGGTCCGCCTGCAATCCTCAAGGGATGGTTTGACCGGGTGTTCGTCAGCGGGGGCCTCTACTCCAGCAGCAAGCGCTATGACAGCGGTCATTTCCGGAGCAAGCGCGCGGTGCTTTCTGTCACCACCGGCGCGCCGCGCCAGGCTTTCGGGCCCGGCAGCCGGGGCGGGGATTTTGATACCATGCTCTGGCCGCTGCAATATTCACTGCACTACATGGGTTTTTCGGTTTTGCCGCCGTTCATTTCCTTTGGCGTCCAGGGGCACGGCTATTGCTATGAAGGTGCGGACAGCTTGAAGAAGCGTCTGGCACAGAACCTCGATGAATGGCGGTGTCATCTTGGCAAAATCGAAAGGGCCGAACCACTGGTGTTTCCCGGCTGGCATGACTGGGATGAGGACGGGCGCGCCCTGAACCTCAAGGGTTGAAAGGATCAGTCACAATCAGGAAGCATTGGATCGACATTGACGACAAACGTTCGTCCCTTTGGGGCTGGCTGGGTGAAAACGGGCCAGAGCGTTCATCCGCTTGATAAACCACGGGCGAAGTCGCGGACATGAGACCTCGCCCGATCAGCACATCTGTCCACGCCGCGACAGGGTCAGAAACTTTCGGTCAGCTGCGACTTTTCAACATATGGTCCGCAATGCCCAACAGGTCAGTCGCCTGGCAATCCCAGTCACCCGACGACACGGCTCTGCTCGACCGTCGCATGCGCCCCGCTATCCTGACAGAAGCGGGGCAGATCCTCTTGCTGGCGGTGACGGATGGTCTGGATCAGTTCGGTCGCGCCATTGATCAGATCATTGCGATGCAGGCAGCACAGAAAAATGTTGTCATGGTGGGCTGCGCGATCTGTACCGGAACCTATTGGCTGGACAATGTATCGTTGCGCGCCGTGCAGGGATTGCCAGTAGAGGGGATACACACGCCGATTCTTGTGGGGCGTCCCGATGTGATCGCGCAGCGGCAGGACCAGATGGATTTGCAGATCTTTGCGGGCCGCGATTTTGAGATTGTGAATCCGGAACAGGATCCGCGTTACGACGACTATTGGCGCAGCTATCACGACCTGACTTTGAATACGAAGGCGAGATGCACACGGAACTGGGGCTGAACACCGAGTTGCGCGCGCGCCTGTTGCCGAACAACCGGCTGACGGGGCGGGCGAATGTGCTGATCTATGGCAGCGCGGGCTGATCAATATCGCCACGCTCGCCAGCACAGATGTCACAAGCTACGGATAACGCCATGAATCTTGACCTTGCAAATCGACTGATCTCGACCGCGCTGGAGTGTCGTCGCAAACGAGGAGCCAAGCCAATGACTGTTGCTGTCATTGACGCGGGCGGCCACCTTGTTGCGCTCCAGCGCGAAGACGGCACCAGCAATTTGAGGGCTGAAATTGCTCAGGGCAAAGCGAAGGGCGCAATTGCAATGGGGTTGGGGTCACGCGCGCTTTATGAACTTGCGCAGGAACAGCCTTATTTCAATCAGGCCGAGACGACACTGCAAAATGGTGACCTGATAGCGGTGCCCGGTGGCGTCTTGATCCGTGAGCAGGGAAAAATAATCGCTGCGATCAATGCTGTCGGGTTAGAAGCCGATGCGGGTTGAGTTTGGCGGCGGTGCCATCACACATGTTGCCCGCCGTTCACTTCGATCTCGACCCCGGTGACGTAGGAGCTTTGATCGGAGCACAGGAAATAGATCGCATCGGCGACTTCCATGGGCTGGCCGAGGCGGCGCATCGGCAGGGTCGCGATGATCTTGTCGGTTCCTTCGCTGAGGATGCTGGTGTCGACCTCTCCCGGGGCGATGGCGTTGACGCGCACGCCCAGGGGGCCGAAATCATGCGCCATCTCGCGGGTGAGGGCGGCAAGGGCCGCCTTGGACGTGGCATAGGCGGCCCCGGCGAAGGGATGCACCCGCGCACCGGCGATCGAGGTCACGTTGACCACCGATCCCTTGCCGCGCGACAGCTCGTCCTGCAGCCCGCGGGCCAGTACGACGGAGGCGAAGAAGTTGACGTGAAACACCTCGCCCCAGACCCGCAGGTCGGTGTCCAGCGTGCTGAGACGCTCGCCCTCCGGCCCCTTGGGCGAGATGCCCGCGTTGTTGACCAGCGCGTGCAGCGCGTTGCCGTCGAGCAGGCTGCGGATATGTTCCACCGCTTCCATGATCTGGCTGGGGTGGCTCAGGTCCACCTGTACGTGATCGCGCGCGCCCCCCGGCCAGGGGCATTGCGGCGAGAAAGGCTGCCGGGAACAGCTGATCACGCGCCAGCCTTCGCTGGCGAATTTCTTGACGGTGGCGTGGCCGATGCCGCGGCTGGCGCCGGTCAGCAGAAGGGTCTTCTTCTCCGGGGCGTTGTCGGCCATGGATTGTCCAATCAAAGGGGCAGGGGGATTATTCCACTGCGGTCAAGGCACGTTCGTAGTCCTGCCCCGGGATCGCGTCCAGCAGGCTTTGCGTATAGGCGGTGTCGGGATCGTGCAGCACCTTGGCGGTCGGGCCGACCTCGACGATCTTGCCTTTCTGCATGACGATGATCCGGTCGCAGATCCGCGCGGCCACCCGCAGGTCGTGGGTGATGAACAGCATCGACAGGTTCAGCCGCGTCTTGAGATCCGCCAGCAGGTCCAGCACCTGCGCCTGGATGGACACATCGAGCGCTGACACGGCCTCGTCCGCGATGATGATCGACGGGTCCAGCGCCAGCGCGCGGGCGATGCCGATGCGCTGGCGCTGTCCGCCGGAAAACTCATGCGGGAAGCGGTCCATCGCCGAGGCGTCGAGGCCGACAAGTTCCAGAAGGTTGCGGGCCTTGTCCATCGCCTCGGCCCTTGGCGTGTCATAGGCGATCAGCCCCTCGGTCAGGATGCGCGACACGCGGGCGCGGGGGTTGAGGGACGAAAACGGATCCTGAAAGATCATCTGCATCTTGCGGCGTTTGTCACGCAGCTCGGTGCCCGACATCGGCGCGATATCCGCCCCGTCGATCAGAACGCGGCCCTTGTCCGGTTCGACCAGCCGCACGATGCAGCGCCCGACGGTGGATTTGCCCGAACCGCTTTCCCCGACGATGCCGATGGTCTCGCCCGCGAATAGGTCGAAGGTCACATCCTGTACTGCCCGGACCACGCGGGGTTTCTTGAAAAAGGAGCCGGAGCCGGTGGTATAGGTCTTGCTCAGGCCCTCGACCCGCATGACCGGGGTGCCAGGGGTCTTGTCGCCCTCGGTGTGGCGGGTCAGGCGCGGGATCGCGTCGATCAGGGCGCGGGTGTAGGGGTGCCTTGGATGCAGCAGAACCTCGTCCGCCGTTCCGGTTTCGACGATTTCGCCGGTCTGCATGACAATGACGCGGTCGGCAATGTCGGCAACGACGCCAAAGTCGTGGGTGATGAAGATGACGGCCATGCCGCGCGACTGGCGCAGGTCTTCGATCAGCTTGAGGATCTGCGCCTGCGTGGTCACGTCAAGCGCGGTTGTGGGCTCGTCCGCGATCAGGATATCAGGCTCTAACGCGAGGGCCATGGCGATCATCACGCGCTGGCGCTGGCCGCCGGACAGCTGGAAGGGATAGGCGCGGATCGCCGCCTCCGGGTCGGGGATGCCGACCTCCTCCAGCAGTTCCAGCGCGCGGGACCGGCGTTGGGAGGAGGTCAGTTCGCCATGCGCCTCGAAGACTTCCGAAATCTGGGCACCGACGCGCATCAACGGGTTCAGCGCGCTCAGCGGTTCCTGGAAGATCATCGCGAAGCGTTTGCCGCGCAGGGCCATCATTTTCGATTCCGGCAGGCCGAGGATCTCCTGCCCGTCGAAGGTGATCGTGCCGCCGGTGGCCCTCACGCCCTGCGGAAGCAGGCCCATCACGGCATTGGCGGACATGGATTTGCCCGAGCCGCTTTCGCCGACGATGCACAGGATTTCTCCCGCTGCGAGATCGAAGTCGATGGCCGTGGCGGCGAACGGACGGTCGGCGCCTTCAGGCAGGGCGATGTCCAGATTGCGGATGCTGAGCAGGCTCATTCGGATTTCCTCGTCAGGCGCGGATTGAGCGCGTCGTTCAGGCCCTCACCGATCAGGTTCAGCGCAAGCACGGTCAGCAGGATCGCCATGCCCGGCAGGAAGGACAGCCACCAGGCGGTGCGGATCACGGTGCGCGCGGCCCCGATCATGTAACCCCAGGACATGATGTTCGGATCGCCGAGGCCGAGGAAGGACAGCGAGCTTTCCAGCAGGATCGCCTGTGCCACCATGAGCGAGGCCAGCACGATGATCGAGGGCAGGGCGTTGGGCAGGACGTGACGCAGGATGATCTGCGTGTTGCCGAGGCCTTGCAGGGTGGCCGCCTCAACAAATTCGCGGGTGCGCAGGCTCAGCACTTCGCCGCGCACGAGGCGGGCGACCGGTGGCCATGAAACGATGGCGATGGCGATGATCACGTAGGTCAGGCTGGGTTGGAAGATCGCCAGCAGCACGATGGCGAGCGCAAAGCTGGGGATGGTCTGGAAGAATTCGGTAAAGCGCATGAGGATGTCATCGGTGCGGCCCACGAAATAGCCCGCCAGGGCGCCCACAGGCACGCCGATGGCAAGTGCCACGATGGTGGAGACGAGGCCGACCAGCAGGCTCACGTAGGCACCATGCGCCAGCCCCGACAGCACGTCGCGCCCCAGCGCATCGGTGCCGAGCCACAGCGCATCGTCGCTGAAGGGCGGCAGGAACGGGCGCTGCACCATCTTCCACGGGCTTTGCGGGAACAGGAAGGGGGCGGCGATGGCCGTGACAATGACAAGGGCGAGGATCACCAGCCCGATCACCGCGCCGCGGTTGTAGCGGAAGCGTTTCCAGAAATCCTTCATTTGGTCAGCCTTATGCGCGGGTCAACGATGACATAGACGACATCGGTGATGAGGTTGAACAGCAGCACCATGGCCCCCGAGATGTAGAAGACGCCAAGGATCACGGCATAGTCGCGCTGGCTGATCGCTTCGAACATCAGGCGGCCGATGCCGGGCCAGGCAAAGACCGTCTCGGTCAGGATCGCGCCGCCAAAGATCTGACCCGCCTGCAGACCCGCCAGGGTGATGACGGGCAGCAGCGCATTGCGCAGGATGTGCCGCCGCTGGATCACGCTGCGCCTGAGGCCCTTGGCACGCGCCGTCTTGACGAAATCGAGACGGCTGACCTCCAGCATCGAAGAGCGGGTCATGCGCATGTAGATCGCGGTAAAGAACAGTCCCAGCGTGGTCGCGGGCAGGATCAGGTGCTTGGCAACGTCGAGGACATGGGCCAGACCGGTATAGCCCGCGCCGATGGTCGAGTAGCCGAAACCGGGCAGCCAGCCGAGCCAGACGGAGAACACGAGGGACGCCATCAGCGCGACCCAGAACAGCGGCGTGGCATAGAACAGCAGAGCCAGCGTGGAGATGATCGTGTCGCCCCAGGAACCCTGACGGGCGGAGGCGGCGACACCGGCGATCACGCCCAGCACCAGCGACAGCACAAAGGCGACGCCGGTCAGCAGCAGGGTGGCGGGCAGGCGGCTGGCAATCAGATCGGCAACCGGCATCTGCTGGCGATAGGAAAATCCGAGGTCCAGCATCACGGCGCCTTTCAGATAGGTCCAGAGCTGGATGTAGAGAGGCTGATCAAGGCCGAAGCGAATGCGCAGATCGGCGAGAAACTTCTCGTCCGCCGCACCGGCCTCGCCTGCCATGACGGCGGCGGGGTCGCCGGGGGCGGCATGGATCAGCAGGAAGTTGAAGACCAGGATGGCCAGCAGGATGAAAACCGCCTTGACCAGCCTGCCCAGAATGAAACGTATCACGCAGTTCGCCCCGTCAGATAATGGGTGGGGTCCGGGCCGATGAAGCGGCCCGGACCGTCAGGCAAATGCCCTCAGTTCTTGTCGATCCACACGTCGCGGAAGCCGTCGTTCACACCAAGCGCGGAATTGACCGGGTTCTTGATGTTGCAGCGGTAGATCGTGGGGAAGCCCAGCTCCAGCAGCCACAGGTTCGGCACGTCGGAGACGATCTGATCCTGGATCTTCTTGTAGGCCGCCATGCGGTCGTCCGGGTTGGCCATCAGCGCCGCCTCGTCGAACATCTTGTCCGTCTCGGGGTTCTGATAGTTCGACACGTTGTTCCAGGGCGAACCAGGCTCGGCGTTGGTGGACATGTATGTCCGCGACACGCCAAGGGCCGGATCGCCGTACTGGTAGAGGTAGGTGAACGCCAGATCGAAGTCGCGGTCTGCGACCTTCTGGTTCCAGCCCGCCACGTCCGACGGCACCAGTTCGACGGTCATGCCGATCTCGGTCAGGTTCTGTTTGACCGCTTCGGCCCAACGCTGCCAGGTCTCGCCGTAGGGCAGGCCCAGCAGGCGGATGGTTTCACCGTTGTAGCTGGAGTCTTCCAGAAGCGCCTTGGCCTTCTCGGGGTCATAGCCGATGTCAGGTGTATCCCCGGCGTAAAAGCGGGTGGAGGAGGAGAGCGGGCCGGTTGCGACCTTGCCCAGCCCGTTCCACAGCGCGTCCTTCGCAAAGTTGCGATCCAGCGCGTGCATCATCGCCTGACGCACCTTCACGTCATCCAGCGGCTTGTTGTTCATGTTGATCCAGATCCACGACAGCGGGCCGAAGTATTCCCAGCCCTGGTCGGTGATGCAGGTGTTTTCCAGCTCGCGGATGCGCGGCACGTCGAAGTTTTCGACCGAACCGCCGGGCAGCACGTCGACCTTGCCGGTCTCGTAGGCCACCGCGCGCGAGGCGGCATCGGGGATCACGTGGTAATAGACCTCATCGACATAGGGTTTGCCCTCCATGTAGTAATCGCCGTTCTTGACGAGGTGGATGTAGCTGCCCTTGACCCATTCATCGAACTTGAACGGGCCGGTGCCGATTGGCGTGTTGTTGGCCGGGTTGTTCACGAAATCCGTGCCTTCGTAGATGTGCTTGGGGATCATCGGCGCGGTGCCCTGTTCGAAGATCCCGATGAAGGGGCCGAAGGGTTCCTTGAGGTTGAACACGACCGTCAGATCGTCGGGCGTGTCGATGCTTTCGACCCGGTCCATGTAGGTACGGGTGCGCGGGTTCGTTTCGCGCAGGAACACGTCCATGGTGAATTTCACATCCTCGGAGGTGAAGGGCTCCCCGTCGTGGAAGGTCACGCCGTCGCGCAGCTTGAAGGTATAGGTCTTGCCGTCCTCCGAGATTTCCCAGGATTCGGCCAGCTGCCCTTCAGGCTTGAGGTCGAAGTCATAGCGCAGCAGGCTTTCGTAGATGTCGCCCGCGACCATCTGGGTCGGGCCGTTCTGCACGATGCCCAGCATCAGCCCCGGCGGTTCCGGCTGGATGACGACGTTCAGCGTGCCGCCCGCCTGCGGTTCCCCGTCCTGCGCGGCCAGCGGCCCCGCAAGCGCCAGGGCCGCGATTGCGGCGATGATCTTGAATGGTCTTAGCATAGTTTCTTTCCCCGTCTGTTGATGTCCATTGGGACTGTTTATGCAGTTCAAGCGTGAACCGTTCTTCGTTGATGTGCCACGCCAGCTTCTGGGAAATGGCACATCCAGGCGCGTCATTTTTGTTCAAGCGTCTGGATATACTGGGTAATTCCATCTCTTGGTTTTTCGATATCCGCCTGCATCGCAGCGCGGGCCGCAGCGGAATCATGGGTTTCGCAGGCGGCGATGATCTGATGGTGCTGTTCGACCATGTCATTGTGGGTCTTGGCGTAATAGCCCGAGATCAGTGGCCCGGTACGCAGCCACAGGCGGCTCAGAACGCCCAGAAGGATCGGCATGCCCGCGATTTCCGCAAGGGCGAAGTGGAACTTCTGATTCATTTCAATCGCCAGCGGCCATTTGCCGGCGGCAGATGCCTCTTCGTTACGCAACACGATGCGTTTGAGCATGGCAACGTCCTTGTCCTGCGCGACTGCGGCGGCACCGGCGGCGGCAAGGCCTTCAAGCTCTGTCCGGATGGCGGTGATCTCAAGATAGGCGGCGGTCGTCAGCACAGGAACGCGCAGGTCTCGCATGCTGCGCTGTTCCAGCGCGTTGTCCTGCAACAGCCGCTGCACCGCGTCACGCACCGGCGTCGAGCTGGTCCCGAGCGAGTCGGCCAGACCCCGTATCGTCAGCTTCTGATTCGGCTGCAGCTTGCCCCGGATCAGGTCCTGCGAGACCCGTCCGTATATGGCATGACCCAGCGAATCCTTGTTCAGTTCTTTCATCTCACCCCTGTTGGCGGTGGTGCTATTTTGATGCATCATGCATCAAAATTGTTGATGCGGCAAATCTTAACTGCAATAGTCTGCCCAACCGCCCGGCGGCGGAGCGGGCGATGCCCGAAATTTGCACAACAGGCGGAAGGTCCCCCGGATGAAAGTCTATTTCGACGCGCGACAGCTGGGCCATGCGCCGCAGGTCTACTTCAGGCGGGGCGCTGCCATGCCGCATCAGGAGCAGCCCCAGCGGGCCGAGATCCTGCGCGACATGCTGCTGTCGGAAGGGTTCGAGATTTCAGCGCCGGGCGATCATGGGGTCGGCCCGATCAAGGCGGTGCACAATCCCGGCTACGTCGATTTCCTGCCCGATGCCTATGACCGCTTTGTCGAAAGCGCAGGGGCGGAAGCGCTGGCGATCCCCACGATGCATCCCGGTGTCCGCCGCGGGAAGGAGCCGCGCGACATCCACGGCCAGCTGGGATGGTGGATGACCGACACATCCACGCCGCTGACGCCGGGCAGCTGGGATGCGGCCTATTGGTCGGCGCAATCCGCGGTGGCAGCAGCAGATGCGGTGTTGTCGGGCGAAAGGGCGGCCTATGCGCTGTGCCGTCCGCCGGGGCACCACGCAATGCGCGATTGTTCCAATGGCTTTTGTTTCTTCAACAACGCCTGCATCGCGGCGCATCACATGACGTCAAAGTACCGCAAGGTCGCACTGATCGACGTGGATGTGCACACCGGCAACGGATCGCTCGATATTCTGTACGAACGGGGCGACATCTTCTTTTGCTCGCTGCATCCCGATCCCGCCACCTATCCGACCTTCTTCCTTGGTCACGCCGATGAAACCGGTGAGGGCGCGGGGGCGGGCACAAAGCTGAACCTGCTGCTGGAGCAAGGGGCGAGCCAGGATGACGTGCTGGCCACGCTCGACAAGGGCATCGCGGCGGCGCGTGCCTTCGGGGCGGAGGCGCTGGTGGTCTCGCTCGGCTTCGACATGGCGGCGGATGATCCCCTGGCGGCGGTCGCGGTCTATCCCGACGGTTTCGCCATCATGGCGCGCAAGCTGGCAGACATGGGCCTTCCGACAGTGCTGGTACAGGAGGGCGGATACCTTGGCCCGTCGCTGGCCGACAACGGGCGCGCGTTTCTGACAACCTTCCGCAAGGCGATCCAATGAAAGACCATCCGGTGATGATGAACGGCGCCGAAAGCGTCGTGCGCAGCCTGCATGACGCGGGTGTCGATGTGTGTTTCGCCAATCCCGGCACCTCCGAGATGCAGTTCGTCGATGCGCTGGACCGGACCAAGCTGATGCGCTGCGTGCTGGGGCTGTTCGAAGGGGTCGTGACCGGGGCCGCCGATGGCTATGCGCGGATGGCGGGCAAGCCTGCGGTGACATTGCTGCACCTCGCCCCCGGATTTGCCAACGCGGCGGCCAATCTGCACAACGCGCGCAAGGCGCGGGTGCCGATGGTGAACCTCGTGGGCGATCACGCGCTGCGCCACCAGCACTATGACGCGCCGCTGTCTGCGGATGTGGAAGGCGCCTGCGCGCCGTTCTCGGACTGGGTCCGATCGGGCAAGGATGCGGGCAGTTTCGCCGCCGACGCGATGGAGGCGCTGCGCATCGCCAGGGGCAAGCCGGGCCGCATCGCAACCCTGATCGCACCTGCCGATATCGGCTGGGACGCGGGCGGCGTGATGGCGGCTGAGCTGCCGTCTGACGGTTCGGTCGCGCTGGATGCCCAGGCGCTCGACAGGGCCGTTGCGGCGCTGGAACGGGGCGCAGGCACGGTGATGATCGTGGGCGACGGGGTGCTGGAGGATGTTGGCGCGCTTGCCCTGTTGCAGGGGATCGCGGACAAGACCGGGGCGAAGATCCTCGCGCCGACCTCGAACCGGCGGATGGAGCGTGGGCAGGGGCGATTCCCGGTCGCCAAGATCCCCTATCCGATCAACGACGCCATCGCGAGCCTCGCGCCGTTCAGTCACGCAATCCTGATCGACGCCAAGCCGCCGGTGGCGTTCTTTGCCTATCCCGGCAAACCGAGCATGTTGCTGCCCGAAGACTGCGAAATGGTGACGCTTGCCGGGCTGGATGGCGACGGGCCCCTGGCGATTGCGGCGCTGGCCGACCGGGTCGGGGCATCGGCGGCGCAAGCGCCCAATGTCGCCATGCCGGACCGGCCCGCGGCGGGCGCGATCACGATGCAGAACATCGCGGCGGCCATTGCCCGGGCGCTGCCCGAGGATGCAATCGTTGTGGATGAAGCGGTCAGCTGGGGCGGTGCGCTCTACGCGGCGGGCGACGCGGCGCGGCCGAATTCCTGGCTGTCTCTGACAGGCGGCTCCATCGGCATTGGCATCCCTCTGTCGGCAGGGGCAGCCATCGCGCAGCCTGACCGGCCCGTGATCACTTTGCAGGCCGACGGATCGGCGATGTACACGCTGCAAGGGCTGTGGACGCAGGCGCGGGAGGGGTCGAACGTGACGACGATCATCCTCGCCAACCAGGCCTATGAGATCCTGAAAGGTGAATTGCACAATGTCGGCGCACAACCGGGCGAGGACGCGCTGAGCATGCTGAATCTTGACCGTCCGGCGCTGGATTTCGTGTCGATTGCCAAGGGAATGGGTGTACCGGGTCGCCGGATCGAGGATGTGCGCGACCTGATCCAGGCCATCGAGGACGCGGCCAAGGAGCCGGGACCGTTTCTGATAGAGGCGCTGCTATGACGATTTCCCCCGAATTGCGCGAGCGCATCCTGCAATCCGTTTCCGAGGGCTTCGACGATCAGGTGGCCTTCACTCAACAATTGGTACAGATACCGTCGCTGCGTGGCCGGGAACATGCAATTCAGGACCTGCTGTTCCGCGCGTTGCGCGAGCGTGGCATGACCGTTGACCGCTTCGCCATGGACCGCGCGGCAATCGAGGCGCATCCGGGCGGGTCGAAATTCTCGGACGATCATTCCGATGCGCCCATCGTCGTCGGCATTCATCGCCCGACCACGGAAACGGGCCGGTCGCTGATCCTGCAGTCGCATCTTGATGTGGTGCCCGAAGGGTTGGCGGAGATGTGGCGCGATCCGCCGTTCTCGGGCAAGGTTGAAGGCGACTGGATGTACGGGCGCGGCGCGGCCGACATGAAAGCGGGCGCGGCGGCGAACCTCTTTGCGCTCGACGCGCTGCGGCGGATCGGGCTGCAACCGGCGGCGACTGTCTATGTGCAGTCGGTGGTCGAGGAGGAATCGACCGGCAACGGCGCCCTGCAGACCTGGCTGGAAGGCTACACCGCCGATGCCGTGCTGATCCCGGAGCCGGAGGACGAAAAGCTGGTGCGCGCCAACACCGGCGTGATCTGGTTCCAGGTCAAGCTGCGCGGTGTCCCGGTGCATGTGCGCGAGATGGGTGAGGGGGCCAATGCCATCGACGCCGCCTACCGCGTGATCGCGGCGCTGCGCGAGATCGAGGCGGACTGGAACGCCGCCAAGGGCGCACATGCGCATTTCGAGGACGAGGTGCATCCGATCAACCTCAACATCGGCAAGATCGAAGGCGGCGACTGGGCCTCCTCGGTGCCGAGCTGGTGCACGATAGACTGCCGTGTCTCGATCTATCCGGGGCAGGGCGCGGAAGAGATGGCGCGCGAGATCACTGACCGGATCGCGGCCTTTGCCAAGGCCGACAGTTTCCTGTCGAACAATCCGCCCGAGGTCGCGTTCAACGGCTTTTACGCCGAGGGTTACGTGCTGGAGCCGGGAACCGAAGCCGAGGGCGTTCTGGCCAGGGCGCATGAGGCGGCAATCGGCGTGCCGCTGCAAAGTTTCATGACGGCAGGGTATCTCGATACGCGGGTCTATGCGATCTACAACAAGATCCCGGCGCTTTGTTACGGGCCGATTTCGCGCAACATTCACGGGATCGACGAATGCGTGAGCCTGCCGTCGGTCAAGCGGATCACGCAGGCGATGGCGTTGTTCATCGCCGAATGGTGCGGTGTCGAGCAGGTAGAGGGCTGATGCACAAAGCCGCCGCCTTGCCGCAGTCCGGTCTGTCGGACGCCGCAGGTCGCGCCGACCTGTTGTCTCATGATGCGCCGGCGGTCAGCGCCGATCTGGCAGCGGAACTGGCGCGGAACCTCTACGGGGTCGACGGGCAGGTGCACCGGCTGACAGCCGAGAAGGACGCGAATTTTCGGGTGACGATGGCGTCGGGCGAACAGGCGCTGCTCAAGATCACCAACGCCGCCGAAGACCGGGCCGTGACCGATATGCAGACCGCCGCGCTGATGCATATCGCGGCGGTTGATCCCTCCTTGCCGGTGCCGCAGGTGCGCTGGTCGCTGAACGGGGAGGCCTCGGAGCTTGTCAGCCTGCCGGCCGGCCAGACCCATGTGGTGCGGTTGCTGAGCTATCTGGACGGCACGGTGCTGAGCGCTGCGACCGGCGGCGGTGCCCTGCACCGCGAAATCGGCACGCTGTTGGGACGGCTTGCGCTGGCCCTGCGCGGGTTTTCGCACCCGGCGGCGGGACATGTGCTGCAATGGGACATCCAGCAGGCCCACCGCCTGCGCCCGATGCTGGAGGCGGTGGCCGACCCTGCTCTGCGCGCCCGCCTGACAGCGCTGATCGACCTGTTCGAGGCGGAGATCCAGCCGCGTCTTACGTCGTTGCGGGCGCAGGTCGGGCATAACGATTTCAACCCGCACAACCTGCTGGTGGACAGCGCAGAGGCGACGCGGCTGACGGGGATCATCGACTTTGGCGATATGGTGCTGACGCCGATGGTCTGCGATCTTGCCGTGGCCTGTTCCTACCAGATCGCCGATACCGCCCGCCCGCTGGACGATGTGGCGCGGCTGATCGCGGGGTTTACCGAGGTCCTGCCGCTGGAGGATGTGGAATTCGCGCTGCTGCCCGATCTCATACGCCTGCGCCACGCGACCAGCCTGACCATCGGCGCCTGGCGCGCGCGGCGGTATCCCGACAACGCCGCCTACATCCTGCGCAACACGGGCGTATCGCTGCGCGGGCTGAACGCACTGGACAGGATCGGCACCGAAGGAGCACTGGCGGCCCTGTCGCGTAGGGAGAACATGAGATGACCATGGTCAACGCCTTTGACAGCAGCCGCTCAGGCGGGCTCGGCTCCGAGGATGCCGCGCTGATCGCGCGCCGCGAAAAGGTCATGGGCCCGGCGTACCGACTGTTCTACCAGGAGCCGCTGCATCTGGTGCGGGGCGAGGGCGTGTGGCTGTGGGACAAGTCGGGCAAGCGCTATCTCGACTGCTACAACAACGTCGCCTCCGTCGGGCATTGTCATCCGAAGGTGGTGCAGGCCGTTACGGCGCAGATGAGCGTGCTGAACACCCACACCCGCTATCTGCACGACGGGGTGGTGGCCTATGCCGAACGGCTGCTGGCGACGATGCCTGACGCGTTGGGGCATGTGATGTTCACCTGCACCGGGTCCGAGGCGAACGATCTGGCGCTGCGCATCACCCGGTCGCATCTGCGGCGGCAGGGGGTGATCGTGACCCGTCTGGCCTATCACGGCCTGACCGAGGCGGTGTCGGAGCTGTCGCCTTCGCTGGGTGATTTTGTCCCACGGGGTGACCGGGTGCGGATGATCCCGGCGCCGAACGCCCTGAGCGTGCCGCCTGCAGAACAGGGGGCGCGGCTGGCCGCCGATCTGGGCGAGGCCATCGCGGCGATGCGACGCGACGGGATCGAACCGGCGGCCTTCATCGTCGATACCGTGTTTTCCAGCGACGGGCTTTATCCCGATCCTGCGGGTTTCCTGAAACCCGCGGTGGACCTGATCCGCGCAGAAGGCGGCATATTCATCGCAGACGAGGTGCAGCCGGGGTTTGGGCGCACGGGTGAAGCGTTCTGGGGCTTCCAGCGACACGGGCTGGTGCCGGACATGGTCACGATGGGCAAGCCGATGGGCAACGGTTTCCCGCTGTCGGGTGTCGCCATGCGGCCCGGTCTGGTGGCCGAATTCGGCAGCAAGGCGCGCTATTTCAACACCTTCGGCGGCAACCCGGTTGCCGCCGCCGCCGGGATGGCGGTGCTGGATGTGATCGAAGGCGAAGGGCTGCAGGACAACGCGCTTGAGGTCGGTGCCTTCCTGAAGGACGGTCTGCGCAACATTGCTGGACAGGTGCCGGGAATCGTCGATGTCCGGGGCGCAGGTCTGTTCCTGGCCGTCGAGATCGAGAAGGACGGCGCGCCGGATGCGGACCGCGCGGCCTTTGTCGTCAACCACCTGCGGCAGAACGGCGTGCTGATCAGCGCGACGGGGCCGGGGGCCAATGTTCTCAAGATCCGCCCGCCACTGGTGCTGCAACGGGCGGAGGCGCAGATGTTCCTTGACGCCGTCGCCGCAGCCTTTGCGGCGGGCGCCTGACACGAAAACCATGAAGGAGAATTCAATGTCGAAACCACAGGCAAAGGCGGTTCCGCTGGTCGAGGACGACCGGGTGCGCGTTACCCGGTTCGAATTCGAACCGGGGGCGGAGACGGGGTGGCATACGCATGAATACGATTATGTCATCACCGCCGTGACGGATTGCACGTTGGAGCTGGAAGACCCAGGTGGAGAGGTCCGTCAGGTGACGGTGAAATCCGGCGAGGCCTATCGGCGCGACAAGGGCGTGAAGCACAATGTGGTGAACGGCGGAGCATCCCCGATGGCGTTTATCGAGGTGGAACTGAAATAGGCCTTGCTCGCGGGTATGTGTCCCTAACTTGCTGCTTAGGGTCACTTTACCCCGGACATGCCGTCGCAGAGACTGCCCGGCTCAACGTAAGGAGGCAAAGCGCCTATAAATCCAGGGGCACACCTCTCGGGTCGATGATTTCAGAACGAAGCTGGTCTTCTGTTCCATCCTCTCGCGGCAGGATCTCCTTGTGGGGCACCACCGCTGGAACAGGTCCTTCGATACGGGAGACAGAAACCAGCGCGGTCTGACCCGAGCAACCCTGGCTGAAAGGGGAGGCGCCCCTGTCCGAGGTCACAGCATTGGGATTGCCGTTCAGGCACACCAGCCCATGACCCTCCAGATGCCTTGGTGCATACCACGCGCCGGTCGACAGCTGGATCACACCAGAGGCGACCCCCGGATCTGGAGAGGCAACCGCGAGCGTCGCGCCCCTGTCGTTCCAGATCTTGACGACGTCGCCTTGTGCAATTCCTAAACGGTTAGCGTCCCTGTCATTGAGGCGCGCGACTTCGCGACCGTCCACCTTGTGCGACATGCTGGTTGGCCCGAAATCGAGCTGGCTGTGCAACTTGCCGATCGGTTGATTGGCAATGAGTTGAAACGGACGGGCCTCAGCGCCCGTACCGCCAAGCCATTCCCTGGGTTCGATCCATGCAGGATGGCCCGGAAGGCCGGATGCGGCGACTTTTTCGGAATAAAGTTCAATCAGGCCGCTGTCGGTGGTCAAAGCATTGGTTTCGGGATTGCGATGGAATGCTTCCATCATGCCGGGGGTTTTCGAGACGGGCAGCTTGAGCGGGCCGCCGGTCATGAAATCCGCGAAATTCGGAGCGCTCTCGCCCCGGTTTTTCATCGCGCGTTCGGTTTTTGCATAGATATGTTCAAGCCAGCCACGGCTGCTGCGTCCTTCGGTGAACAGGTCCAGGCAACCAAGGCGTTGTGCAAGGGCACAAAAAATATCGTAGTCGTCCCTCGCTTCGCCGAAGGGGGCAGTCAGCCTTTCCATCGGAACCAGATAGGGATCGCCTGCGCTGGCGCCGATGTCTTCACGCTCGGCGGTGATGGTCGCCGGAAAGATGATGTCGGCATGTGCGGTGGTCGCCGTTCCCACGCTTTCGTGCAGGATGATCGTATCGGGCCGCGTGAAGGCTTCGGACAGTTTTGCCAGGTCCTGGTGATGGTGAAACGGGTTTCCACCGGCCCAGTAGACCAGATTAATCTCTGCGTAACGTCGCTCTTCTCCGCGATAAGTATAGGTCGTCCCCGGGTTCAAGAGCAGGTCGGAAATACGGGATACGGGAATGAAGTCGCCTGACCGGTTGCGCCCTTGCGGGAGCGTCGGAACCGGAACCGCAAGCGGGGGTTTGCCATGATTGCCCATGGAGCCAAGGGCATATGTGAACCCCGCCCCTTGCTGATCGGCGCGGCCAAGCATCGCCGAGAGGGCAAGCGCCATCCAGACCGGTTGTTCGCCGTTCTCTGCGCGTTGCAATCCGTATGCGACGGTTATCAGCGTACGCTTGCCTGCCGCCTCGTCTGCCAGGTGACGGATTTCACCGGCCGTTACACCGCAGATGCCTTCGGCCCATTCGGGTGATTTGACGATGTCGTCTGTCCTGCCTTCCAGATAATCGCGCAGGACGTCCCAGCCAGAGGTATAGCGTGCAAGATATGCTTCATCGGTCTGCCCGGTGACGTGCAGGTGATGGGCCATGCCCAGCATCAAGGCTGTATCTGTTCCGGGCCTCGGGCGGATGCGGGTTGCGTTCCCGGCAGCAGAAAAATCGTCGTCCAGCGGGCTGACGGATACGAAATGGCAGCCGCGCGCCAATCCCTGTTGGATCGAGTCGCGTGCAATGTGCTGGCTTGAACCGCCAGGACTGACCGACAGGTTGCGCAGCGGCAACCCGCCAAAGGCAATGACCAGTTCGGTGCGATCGCGGATGTGCTCCCACCAGTTGCCTTCACGTGTGATCCGGGTGGCGTTTCCGACAACCGTGTCCAGTATGACCGACCCGGCGGCAGTGGAATATGTGTCGACGGATGCAACATATCCGCCGAACGCCATGTTGAGAAACCTGTGGACCTGGCTTTGGGCATGGTGAAATCGCCCGGCCGAAGACCAGCCATAGGAGCCACCAAACACATGCTTGCCTGGCACCTCGCCCCGGGGTTTTTGGCCTGCGGTGCCGCCACCCAGCCTGGACAGTTCTGCCGCTGCAAGATCGAGTGCGGCGTCCCATTCCATCTCTACATAGGTGTCGCGGCCGCGGCGGTCATCGGGGCCGGGGCCGTCGTTCAGCCAGCCTTTTCGGACCAGCGGTTTCGAGAGGCGCGATGGATGCGCCAGCGCGGATGGGATGTTTTTCAGGATCGGGGAAGGGTCGGGATCGTCCTTGAATGGCTGAACGACAAGTGCGTCACCGTCGAAATTGGCGGTGAATGCGCCCCAATGGCTGCTGTGACTCTTGGGTGTTGCTTTGTTCACGGTGACCTTCCCTTGATTTTCGCCTGCCCTGGGGCCGCTTGTCACAGGTTGACAAAAATCGGATTGACAGTCGAATGTCAATATTTATACAAGTTGTAGCACTTGAGTTGTAAATATTAGTTGTAAGATGTTCACCAAGGCCCGGAGGTGGAGCGGGCCCGGTGCGCAGTTGTGCAGCTTGGGAAAGTGTTCGGGCGCAAGCGCCCGCCAGGGAGGAAGCTGTAAAGATGGCGGGGGAAGCCCAACCAAAAATCGGGATCATCGGCGACGGGTTCATGAACCCTGGATTTTTTCGCAAGGCGTTGGAGGCGCAGCCGGGTCTGCGTAAGGCAAGCTTCAAGGAGCTTGAGCTCGGCTGGCCGATTTCGGTGACCTCGACAAAAAAGGATCCGGACCTGCCGATTGGCGAATTTGTCGGGCGGCCCGAAGATTATTTTGACTTCATTTCCGACCTGGATGTTCTGGTGACCCATCTTGCGCCTGTCACGGCGGACAGCCTTGATCATGCACCTGATCTGAAAGTGATCGGGGTGTCGCGGGGCGGACCGGTCAACATCGACAGCGCTGCCGCTGCCAGGCGTGGTGTTGTTGTCGTCAATGCGCCGGGGCGCAATGCATCGGCCGTCGCCGAATTCACGATTGCCTCTCTTCTTGCAGAGACACGCAACCTTGTTCGCGGGCACATGAATGTGCTGGGCGGGGCGTTCAAACGCGAGTTCTACCACATTGATCACGTCGGTCCGGAGCTGTGCGAACTGACGCTCGGCATCATCGGTTATGGCGATATCGGGATGCGTGTCGCGCGTCTTGCGGCGGCGTTCGGGTGCCGGATCATCGTGTCCGATCCGTTCAAGGAACTGACCGAGGAAGATCGCGCCCTCGGGATCGAGAAGGTCGCGCTTGATGCGCTTATATCGACAGCCGATGTGGTGACCCTGCACCCAAGGGTGACCCCCGAAACGCGGGGCATGATCGACCGCTCCCGCATCGAAAGCATGAAAAAGGGGGCCTATATCGTCAACACCACCCGTGGTGAGGTGCTGGATTACGATGCCCTCTATGACGCCTTGAAGTCCGGGCATCTGTCCGGTGCGGCGCTGGATACGTTCAACCCCGAACCGCCCCCTGCCGACTGGCCGCTACTGAAGCTGCCGAATGTTACGCTGTCGCCCCATATCGCCGGCGCCTCGCGCTATAGCGTGGTGAAAGCCGCCAACATGATCGCCGAAGACGTCGCACGCTTCTTCGACGGCGAACCCCCCCTCTATCAAGTGAGATAAGACATTGGATAAACAAGAGCTTGCTCTGCGAACCGAGCTGATCGAAGCCTGCCGGGCCATGAACGGGCTGGGCATCAACAAGGGCACCGCCGGAAACATCTCGGTGCGTTTTGGTGACGGTTTCCTGATTTCGCCGACGGGCATTCCATACGACAAACTGTTGCCCGAACATGTGGTCTACATGAACTGGGACGCGGGATTCGACGGTGATGTGCGCCCGTCCAGCGAGTGGCGGTTTCATCGGGATATCTTGCAGGCGCGCGAAGATCTGAATGCGGTTGTGCATACGCATTCCACCAATGCAACGTCCGTGTCGATCCTGAACAGGGATATTCCGGCGGTTCACTATGCAATCGCAGCGGCGGGCGGGCCTTCGATCCGTTGTGCCCCTTACGAGATCTTCGGCTCGCAGGAGCTGGCGGATAGAATCATCATCGCGCTGGAGGGCCACCGGGCCTGTCTTCTTGCGCATCACGGCGTGATTGCCGCGCATGTTTCCATTGGCCGCGCCCTGTCTCTGGCGGTCACGGTCGAGGAATTGGCGACGCACTACCTGAATTGTCTTCCCATGGGCGAGCCTCCGGTCCTGACGGATGAACAGATCGCAGATGTTGTCGAGAAGTTCAAAACTTATGGCCAACAATCCGCGGCAACGGAAAAGTCGCTGAAGGCGGCAGAGTGACCTGAATTATGGAATCCGATCTGGTCCTCTGCCTCGATTCCGGCACCACAAGCGTCAAGGCGGCGATCTATGATCGTCACGGCAAGATGCTTGCGCGTTCCGAGGTCGAAAATTCCGCTCTTGAGCGGTCGGGCGACCGGGTAGAGCAGGACATGGCCCGCTCTGTCGCGGATGCGGAGAGAGCCATTCGGGCCTGCACCGGGCAGGTAGCAGCGAAACCGTCGGTTCTGGCGTTGACAGCACAGGGGGATGGGCTCTGGCCGATCGGTGCTGACATGTTGCCAGCCGGGAAAGCCCTGACCTGGCTGGACGGGCGGGTTCGACCGATGCTTGCTGCGATGGAGGCAGAACTGGATGCGATCGAGGCGATCACCTCCGCCCGACCCACAGCGGCATCCCAAACCGTGCAGCTTCTGTGGCTTCAGCAGAACGAGCCGGAGCGGTTTGCCACCATCAGATATGCCTTGCGGTTGAAGGAGTGGCTTTTCCTTGCGATGACCGGCGTCCTGCGGGCAGAACCGAGCGGCCTGTTGCCTGCGTGGGGTGATTGGCGCATTGGCCAACCGTCGGGCGAAATTACCGAGATTCTCGGGCTTGAAAAAGGCATCGAGGTCCTGCCCGAAATCGGGGCGGGCGCAGACTGCGTTGCCGGTCTGTCAAGTGATGCCGCCGCGCGGTTGGGGTTGCCGGAAGGCATGCCCGTCGTTCTTGGGCCGGGAGATGTGCAATCAAGCCTGATCGGGCTTGGCGTAGGGCCGGGCCTGTCGCGGTCCCGGGGTTCGATCTTTGGAACAAGTGCGATCCACGGCGGGTACTTTGAATCCATCGATGACGTGAGCGAAAAACTGTCCGGCGCGATGGTGCAGCTTTCTGCCACCGGGCAGGGGTTTGTCTGTTTTCACCCCAGTTTCAATGGCGGGACGACCTTCCGTCATGTGGGCGACCTGTTGAAGGGCGAACTGCCCGAAAACTATGGCCCTGCATATTCCTCGCTTGTCCTGCATCCGTTCTTTGAGCCGGGTGGCGAACGGGCACCGATAACCCATCCCCATGCCTCGGCTGCATTGTTCGGGATGAGCTCGGCGACCCGCTCTGACGAGCTTGGCTGGGCAGCGCGGGAGGCCTTGGCGTTTCTGACCAGGATGAGCCACGCCGATCTGGGACTGGACGAAGGGCAGGTTGTGGCGGTGGGAGGTGGCGTCGCGCGTGACGACGTCTTCATGCAATTGCTCGCCTCGGTGCTGGAACGGCCGGTGCGCCCGCAAAAAGGGGGCGATACAGCTTTGCGGGGGCTTGCTGCGGTCGCGATGGGCATCCTTGAGGCGGGCGGAGCAAAGGTCAGGGTGGTCGACGTTTACCTTTCGCCGGCCGACGGCGAGGTTGCGCCAGAGGAAGGCGCGGTCCGCGAGTACCTGGGGCTGAAATTCGAATTGTTTGAGCGCTTGTTGAAGGACAACGCGCGCCATTGGGGCGCGCTGGACGAGGTGGGGGAGGCCGCACGAAAGCTGAGGGGGAGCTAGCAGTACGGTGCTGCAACAGGGCGCCGCAAACAGAAGGCTGCCAAGGGAGGAATAAATGAAGGTCACAAAGGCCGGAGTTTCCAGCGTTTCCGTCGATCTTTCGGCGGATTGCCTGCGCACGACCACCGGGGCGGCACCAAAACGCATTGGTATACCGGAAGATCTGATACGCGACACAGACCGCGCCACTGAGGCGAAGGCCGCGCCATGGGCCGGGGGTGCCGCATGATCGCCATCAGCGATCATAAAACCGGCACGCGCGCCCCTGGTGTGCAGCAGGATGACCTGTTGCAGAAACTCGTGGCGATCTGTGGCCAGAGCAACCTGTTGACGGGCCGTCAAACCAGCAGCTACGCGCGTGACTGGCGTGGTCAGTACCCTTCGCACCCTCTGGCTGTCGTGCGGCCCGGCACGACGCAGGAGGTGTCTTCGATCCTGAGCCTGGCGAATGAGCACGGATGCCCGGTTGTCCCACTCGGTGGTAACACCGGATTGGTGGGAGGCACGCAGACCGACGGCGGTTTGATGGTGTCGCTGGAGCGGATGAAACGGATCCGGGCCATCGATCCCGCGGGGCGCACTGCCTCGGTCGATGCAGGCGTCATCGTCGAAGAAGTGAATTGCGCGGTTGAGCGGTTTGGCCTGCGCTTTCCCCTGGCGTTCGGTGCCGATGGTTCGGCGATGATCGGCGGGGCGCTTTCGACAAATGCAGGCGGGGCGAATGTGCTGGCCTTTGGCATGGCACGTGCGCTGTGCCTGGGGCTGGAAGTGGTTCTGCCCGACGGTCGCATTCTGGACGACATGGTCGCGCTGCGAAAAAACAACACCGGATACGACCTCAAGCACCTTTTCATCGGAGCGGAGGGCACGCTTGGCCTGATCACGGGCGCTGTGCTGACCTTGACCGACCTACCGACGACACATGCAACGGCGTTGATCGGCGTGAACACCCTTGATGACGGTTTGAAGGCGCTTGGCCGGTTGCGCCGGGCCTGCGGCAGTCAGCTCGAAGCATTCGAAGTCATGCCCGAAAGCTATCTTAAGCGATTGCTGGGCAGCCAAGAGGCGCCGAACTTCCCGTTCCCGGAGGTGCCTGGCGCGGCAATTCTTGTGGAACTTGCATCCTCATCGCCAATTGATTGCACGCCAAATGACAAGGGCGAAACACCATTGATTGAACGTCTGGCCACGGAGCTGGGCGATTGCATCGGGACGGGCGTCGTGACCGACGCGGTCATTGCACATAACGCCCAACAGCGTGCGGCGCTCTGGCGACTTCGCGATACCGCGCCGGAACTGACAAAAGGCCTTACCCCGGTCGTCGCGGCGGATGTTTCCGTTCCGCTGGATCTGATTGGCGAATTCGAGCCAAGCCTCCAACAAAGCGTCAGGTCCATGGACCCAGATGCGTTGTTCTGGACTGTCGGACATCTGGGTGACGGCAATCTGCACATTGTTGTTTGTACCGGCGACAAATCCCCCGAACACATGGCCCGCGTTCGCAATGTGATCGACGAAACGACCATGCGTTTTCAAGGCGCCTTTTCCGCCGAACACGGTGTCGGAATTCAAAAGCTGGAGAGCATGTCCGCCTTCAAATCACCTGTGGCTCTGGATCTGATGCGGGGCATCAAGGCGGTTTTCGACCCGAAGGGGATCATGAACCCAGGCAAGGTACTGCCGGATCGCTTGCCCGGCACAATGCACGAAAAGTAAGAAAACACAGACAGTTAAGAGGAGAAACACTGTGAAGATCAGACATGAAAATCTGCTGAGAGGGCTGGCTGTAAGCACTTGCGCCGCCATGACTGCATCCATGGCTTTTGCAGCCGATTACACGATGAAATTCTCGATCAGCGATACTGAAATCGCGGAAGAGCATTTCACCCACACGCCGCTTCGCGCCTTTGAAAAGGAGATCGAGGAAAAGAGCGGAGGCCGCATTGAAGTACAAGTGTACTGGAGCGGTCAGCTGGGCAAGACCGACAGCGTGGTCAACATGGTGGCAAACGGACTTGTCGAGGCCATCATGGGGGCCGATGGTTTTGCATCGCCCTATGACCAGAATATCCAGGTGCTTGGTATCCCTTATCTCTTCAATGACAGGGCCGCGGCATATGAAGTTCTGGATGGTGAATGCGGACAGATGTTGTCCGACAGTCTGGCTGCCAAAAGCGGATTGCGCGCGGCGGTCTGGCACGAAAACGGCGGGTATCGGAACTATTCGGCGAACACGCCGCTGACCTCGGTCGAGGATCTCAAGGGATTGAAGATCCGCACCATGAACAACCCGGTTCACATGGAAATCGTGAACGCGCTTGGCGCCTCGCCTACCCCGATTCCGTGGCAGGATCTTTATACTGCACTGCAAACGGGTGTCGTGGACGGTCAGGAAAACTCGCTTGCAATCTTTCGCATTCCAAAGCTGGAAGAGGTGCAAAAGCACATCATCATGGATGGCCACGTGTATTCTCCCGGTGCCTTGTACTTCAGCCAGTCCTGGTGGGACTCGCTGCCCGAGGACCTGCAGGAGATCGTGCAAACCGCCTCGGAAAATTTCCGTGACATGAACCGGGAGATCTCGACCAAGGCCGAAGAGTCTGACCGCGCTTATCTGGAGGCGCAGGGTGTCTCTATCTATGATCCCACGCCCGAGCAAAAGCAGCAGTTCCGCGACCTGACCCAGGCTCCGGCAATGGAGTACATCAAGGACAACGTCGACGCCGAAATACTGTCGTGCTTCCTGGAGGCTGCAGAGGTCGCCAACGCCAAGTCGGGTTCATAGGCACCACCGACGGGCTGCCCTGACAACAGGGTGGCCCGCCACTTTTCATTTGGGAGGAGATTTGATGGCCAAGGCGTTGCTGGTGTTTTGCCGCGCGATTTCATGGGTTCAGCTATTGCTGTTGCTGACCATGCTGGGCGTCATGGCGAGCCTTGTGTTCACACGTTACGTGTTCGCTTATTCGCCACCATGGTCAGAAGAGCTTACCCGGTTTGCGATGATCTGGCTGGTCATGTTGGGCGGTGCTGTCCTGGCCTTGTTCGACGATCACATCACCCTGTTCGTCTTTGTCGAATTGATGGGCCCGCGTGTCAGGGCCATCCGAAACATCCTTGTGCGCCTGATCATGATCGCGACCAGCGGCGTCGTTGCCTACAAGGGCATCAAGTTCGCCGATGGCATGAGTGGCGTCATCGCCTGGGGTCTGAACATTAACATGACCATGCCCACCTATTCGGTGACGGTCGGGTTCGGGCTCATCTTGATATTCAACCTGATCTTGCTGATCGACGATGTCGCCGCGCTGTTTGGAAAAAGAGCACAGCTGGTTCCGCGTCAGGATCAAGTCATGGACGGTTCGTTCCGCCCGCAAGATGATCTCTGATTTGAAGGAATTCCAGAAGTGACCATCGGCATCGTCCTTATCGTTCTTTTCGGAATGATCCTCATCGGAGTACCGATTTCCTTTGCCATGCTGGCGACAACCGGACTCTATTTTCTGACCAGCCCGACACCGTTTTTCATCGAGCTTTTACCGGCCAAGATCTTCGAGGGTCTGGACAACATCATTCTGATCGCGATCCCGTTCTTCCTGCTGGCTGGCGAGTTGATGAGCAGATCCGGCATGGCAGACCGGTTGATGCATTTCTCCAACCTCGTGATTGGCCGCGTGCGGGGCGGATTTGCCTATGTGAACGTGATGGCGAGCCTGTTGTTTTCAGGTCTGACGGGTGTCGCCGTGGGCGACATTGCAGCACTTGGCAAGATCGAGGTGCTGGCCATGGAGAAAGCGGGCTATCCGCGTCATTTCGCTGCTGCTGTCACCGTCGCCTCGTCTCTGGTTGGTCCGATTATTCCGCCGAGCGGCGTGATTATCCTGTACTGCGCGATCATGAATGTTTCGGTCGGGGGGATGTTTCTTGCCGCTCTGGTTCCGGGCGTCATCCTGGCTCTGGCCGACATGCTGGTGATCGCGTTCCAGGCCAAGAAGCGGAACTTCCCGCTTTCGGATGTCGACCGGTCGCTGCCTGCTTTCGTCAAGGGGACACGCGACGCGGCACTGGCGCTCCTGATGCCCGCCTTCCTGATCGGCGGCATCGTGGGTGGGGTGACAACCCCGACAGAGGCGGCCGCGGCATCCGTCGTCTACGCCCTGATTGTATCGGTTCTGATCTATCGGGCGCTTTCAGTGAAGGAAGTCGGAAAGATCTTCATGAACACCACCTTCGAGGCCGCGCGGCTTTTGTTCATGATCGCGGGCGCCTTGTCGATGACGTGGATTTTCGCGCTTGAGGATCTGGCGGGGCAGGTGGCCTTCATCTTTGATTTTGCCAAGGGATCCCCCTTGTTGCTGATCCTTTTGATCAACTGCCTGTTCATTCTCCTTGGCATGTTCATGGATGCTGCGCTTGCGTTGATCCTGTTCGGGCCAATCGTAGCGCCTCTGGCCTACAGCGTCGGAGTGGACCCCCTGCAACTGGGGATCATGCTGATCATCAACGTCACTGTTGGACTTGCCACGCCGCCGATCGGTTACGTGCTGTTCGCGATGTGCAGCGTTGTCAGGCTGAATTTCAGCAAACTGGTGGCAGAGCTCATTCCATTCCTGATGATCAAGGCCGTTCTTTTGATCATCATCGGCCTTGTGCCTGCGCTCACGACCTGGGTGCCGGGATTGTTCGGGTTCTGAGAATGACGAAGGGACCATCCGGCACGCGCACCGTGCCGCTTTGAGCCCGGCTTGCACCGCCGGGCAGAAGCCTATGACGAGATCGCCGCATCCGGTTCCGGGGCCTCTTGCAGGCGCGGATAGCCAAGCGAGGCCAGGGCGGCGGTCACCTCGTCCAGGATCGCAGGATCGTCGATTGTTGCGGGCACCTTGAACGGTTGGCCATCGGCAATCTTTACCATTGTGGCGCGCAGGATCTTTCCCGAACGGGTCTTTGGCAGCCGGTCCACCGGTGTGGCCTGCCGGAACGCGGCCACCGGACCGATCCTGTCACGCACCATCTGAACCAGTTCTGAAACGACTTCTGACGGGTCGCGGGACACGCCTTCGTTGACACAGTAGAGCGCAACGGGGATCTGGCCCTTCAAAGCATCGGCAGCGCCGATCACCGCGCATTCTGCCACATCAGGGTGATCGGCGATGACTTCTTCAATCGCGCCGGTGGACAGGCGGTGCCCCGCGACATTGATGACGTCATCGGTGCGGGCCATGATGTAAAGGTATCCATCGTCGTCGATCATGCCGGCATCGCCGGTTTCGTAATAGCCGGGGAAACTCTCCAGATAAGACTTTTCGAACCGCTCATGTGCGTTCCATACGGTCGTGAAGCAGCTCGGGGGCAGGGGCAGCTTGATGGCGATGGCACCAAGAGATCCCGGCGGCAGGATTTGTCCGGCCTCGTCCAGAATTTCGATTTCATATCCCGGCATGGGGACCGTCGGCGAGCCGGGCTTGATCGGCAAGAGTTCGATCCCGGCCGGGTTGGCGGCAATGCTCCAGCTGGTTTCAGTCTGCCACCAATGGTCGATTACCGGCTTGCCGGTCTTTTCCTCGGCCCATTCGACAGTCGCCGGGTCCGCGCGTTCACCGGCGAGAAATACCAGTTCAAGCGCGCTCAGATCGTAATCCTTCAGCAGTTCACCCCTCGGGTCGGCGCGTTTGACCGCCCGAAATGCGGTTGGTGCCGTGAAAAAGCTCTTTACCTTATGTTCGGAGATCACCCGCCAGAATGCACCGGCGTCAGGTGTGCCGATGGGCTTGCCTTCATAGAGCACTGTGGTGTTGCCATTGATCAGCGGCCCGTAGCAGATGTAGCTGTGCCCGACCACCCAACCGACATCCGACGCAGCCCAGAACACATCACCGGGTTGCACGTTGTAGATGTTTCGCATCGACCAGGACAATGCGACCAGCTGGCCGCCGGTCGGACGTACCACACCTTTGGGGTTCCCTGTCGTTCCCGAGGTGTAAAGAATGTAAGCCGGATGTGTGCCTTCAACCGGAACGCAGGCAACGGGTTCGGCATCTTTCTGAGCATCGAACCAATCGAAATCACGTCCTTCGACCAATGTTGCGCGTTCCTGCTCCCGCTGAAGAATGAGACAGAATTCAGGTTTGCAACTGGCAAGTTCGATGGCCTGATCGAGCAGCGGTTTGTAGTGGACGACATGGGTCGGCTCGATTCCGCAAGACGCCGCGAGAACTGCCTTTGGCGTGCAGTCGTCCAGTCGCGTGGCAAGTTCGTTTGCAGCAAAGCCGCCGAACACGACAGAATGAATCGCGCCAATCCTTGCACAGGCCAGCATGGCGACCAGTGCTTCGGGGACCATGGGCATGTAGATGACGACGCGGTCTCCCTTGGTGATCCCCCTTTCCGCCAGGGCACCCGCAAGCCGCGCGGTCCGGGATTGCAGATCGGCAAAACTGATGTGTTCGATGGTGTTGGTGACCGGGCTGTCATAGATGATTGCGGTCCGGTTGCCGTTGCCCGCTTCAACATGCCGGTCGACGGCGTTCCAGCAGGTGTTGACCGTGGCGTCGGCGAACCATTCGTGGACGCCATCGCTGTTCTTTGACAATCCGGTCTTTGGCGGTTGGATCCAGTCGATGGCTTCGGCCTGGCGCAGCCAGAATGCATTCGGCGCGTTCCGCCAGTCTTCGTAGACTTCTTTGTAGCCGGTCATCTGATTTTCTCCGCAGTACATCCTGCGTTGCCCGTGAGGGTTCCGTATCCGGATGGGTTCCGTTTGCTGTGTTGGTCAGTTGTTCAAATCTTTGGTCGCGGCTGTCAGTCTGCGCCGTGACCGCGACAGATGAATGCGCATCGCGGCAGTCGCCATCACCGGATCACCCGTGACGATGGCTTCGTAGATTGCGTTGTGTTCTTCCAGAACGCGGCCGATCCTGCCCTTGTTCCGGTCCCGCGCCATGTTAAGCGATACGGTCAAGAGCCGCACAGTTTGCTCCTGGATCATGCGCATCGTGTCTATGTAAAAGATGTTACCGGTTGCCGCGGCAATTGATTGGTGAAAGGCCAGATCGCTTTCCGGTGTGATGAAGTCGGAAACCGCCTCGGTCGAAAGGCGGTCAAATGCCGATTTGATCGCGATGAGCTGTTTGTCCGACCTGCGCTGCGCTGCGAGGCCTGCAGCGAGCCCTTCGATCTCGATCCGGTATTCCAGGCATTGCAGGAGCACGTCAATGTCGCCGGGCTGGACAAAGTCAGCCAGCCGCTGAGAGGGGCGGCGTTTGATGTAAGTCCCGCTGCCGCGTTTGCGTTCGACAATGCCGTCGGCACCAAGCCGGGACAGGGCGACACGAACAATGGGCCGGGACACACCAAGCATGCGACAATAGTCGTTCTCGGAGGGCATCTTTGCGCCGACTTCCAGGGGGCCGCTGACAATTTGCGACAGTATTTCGTCATAGACATGATCGGCGAGCGGGCTGTTCGAGCCTGCTGCTCCCGCCTGGTCCTTGTCTTCGTCGCTGTCACGCATGCCTTCTCCTCCGCATCCCTCGCCATCATGGCAATTGAAGCTTGAAGAAGAAATATTACAGATTTTACCAAACGTAAACTTAGTACTTGTTTTATTTGGTAAGTTCGGCGTGCAAGACGTTCCCTAGATGGCCGGGTTCATCGAAAGCCTCTTGCGGCTCTAGTAGCCAGCGACACAGCCATCCTTTCTGGGATCGGAGGCACCGATAAGGGTGCCGCGCGCATGGTCGATCCGGATCGCCTGCGCACCGCCAAGCGGGTCTTCGGCCAGACGCAGGCTGTGGCCCTTGGCTGCAAGGCCGCGCAGCACTTCGGCCGACACACTGCGCTCGACCTCGACGACATCGCCCAGGGGAAACACGCGCGGCGCATCCAGCACGCCTTGCAGGTCGCATTCGTGATCGAAGAGGTTCGAAATGACGCGGGCCTGGCCCAGTGGTTGATAATCTCCGCCCATGACGCCGAAGGACAGCACCGGCTTGCCCTGTTCTGTCACCATGCCGGGCATGATCGTGTGCATCGGGCGCTTGCCGGGGGCCAGCACGTTGGGATGATCTGGATCGAGAGAGAAGGAATGGCCACGGTTCTGGAACAGAACGCCGGTCTCTGGGCAGAGAATACCGCTGCCAAAACTGTCGAAGATCGAGTTGATGAAGCTGACCGCATTCATGTCGCGATCCACCACGGTCATATAGACGGTGTCCGATGTCCTGAGGCCAAGCGGGCCGATGTCGGTCATGGCGCGGTCGGGTGTGATCCGTGCGCGCAATTCATCCGCCCAGGATTTGGACAGGATCTGCTCGACCGTTACCTTCATGTCACCCAATTCGGTGATGTGCCGGTCGCGCATGGCATAGGCCAGACGCGCGGTCTCGATCTCCAGATGCAGCGCCTCGGCGCTGGCGGGGGTAAGGGCGGACAGGTCGAACCCTTCCATCAGGTTCAGCATCATCAGCGCGGTCAGGCCTTGGTTGTTGGGCGGCACCTGATGCACATTCCGCCCCCGGTAGTCGGTCGATATCGGCGTGACAAAGTCGCCCGCGACCCCGGCGAAATCCGTGGCAGTATGAATGCCGCCCTGCGCTTGCAGCGTGCGCACCATCGCCTCGGCCACAGGCCCTTCGTAAAAACCGCGCGGGCCCTTGGCCGCGATGATTTCCAGCGTCTCAGCCAGACGTTCCTGGCGGTGGATCGTGCCCTCGGCGGGGCTGTCACCATCCGGCAAGAAAAGCGCGCGCGCGGCGTCCCGCTTGGCCAGATGCGTGCGGGCTTTGCGCCAGTCACGGGCGACACGGGCGTGGACGGGATAGCCGTTTCGGGCATAACCGATGGCAGGCTGCAGCAAACGGGCCATGTCCAGACGCCCGAACCGGCCATGCAGCCGGAACCAGCCGTCAATCGCGCCGGGCAGCGTGACCGCGTGGATGGAATCCACCGGGATGTCGGTGAAGCCCTGTTCACGCAAACGGTCCACCGAAGCAGCCGCAGGGGCGCGACCGGACCCGTTAAAGGCGATCACGCCGCCACCGCCATTCGGCGCGACCAGCGCAAAGCAATCGCCACCGATCCCGGTCATCTGCGGCTCGACCACCGCCATGACGGCCGACCCCGCAATGGCGGCATCCATCGCTGAGCCGCCCTCGCGCAGGACCTGCATGGCGGCTTCGGTCGCCAGAGGATGCGAGGTTGCCACCATGGCCTCCATCGCATGGACAGCCGACCGGCCGGGGAAATGAAAGTCACGCATTGGGGGCTCCGTCTTCTACTTGTCTTTGCGCATCGGGATGCGGCTGCCGCGAGACCGGCGCAGGTCCGCGACCTCGCGGATCATCTGCATGTTGTCGCGCGACGAGCGCACATGCGCCCGCGCCGCGGCCATCGCCCGGGGGGCGTCGCGGTCCAGCATGGCTTCGACGATGGCGCGGTGTTCGGCCACGGCCATGGTCCATTGATCAATCCAGCGCACCTCGACCCAGAGCGCAAGGCGCAACTGGTCGTAGACGCGGCGGGTGATCTCGATCAGCGGGGCGTTGTGCGTGGCGGCCAGGATCACCTCGTGCACCTCAAGCCCCAGTTCCAGCTCGCGCGCATAGACTTCCGGTGTGCGTTCATGGGCCTGATCCAGCGCATAGATGTCATCCATGACCCGGGCCAAAGCCTGCAATTCTTCGTCGCTTGCCGTTTCTGTCGCAATCTCGGCGGCCATGGCGTCAAGCCCTTCACGCACCACCAGCAAGTCGCAGACCGCGTCCACATCCAGATTGGCCACCGAGTAGCCGCTGTTGGGCTGGCTGACGACAAGCCCCTCGCGTTCCAGACGGTTCAGCGCCTCGCGCAGCGGGGTGCGGCCAATGCCAAATTCCTGGATAAGGCGCGCCTCGGACAGGCGTTCCCCGCGTTGCAGGTTGCCGCTCAGAATGGCGTCCTTGAGGGTCAGAAAGGCCTTTTCCCGCAGAACACCCCGTTTCTTGGGGGCCGTTGCAGGAGCGGAGTGCGGTATTGTTTCACTCATCTGATGTTCCCTGCGAGCTTGGGTTTGTTGACGGCGGCGGGCCGGATCAGATGCGCGCCAAGCCTTTTTTCGATCCGTCCGGCCAGGAAGATGAACCCGTAGACCAGAATAAGGTAAAGCAGTGCCGCAAGGCCAAAGGCTTCGAAAAAGGTAAAGTCGCGCGCGCCCACGGTACGCGCCACACCGGTGATATCCATGATCGTGATGATCGAGACAAGAGACGTGGCCTGGATCTGGTAGACCACCTCGTTCGTGTAAGCAGGCCAGCCGATGCGGATGGCGCGGGGCAGGATCACCAGCCGCAACAGCAGATACCGGTTCAGGCCAAGCGCCTTGGCCGCCTCGATTTCTCCTTTCGGGATCGCCTGGATCGCGCCGCGCAGGATTTCGGAGCTGTAAGCGGCGGTGTTCAGTGTCAGCGACAACAGGGCGCAGAACCATGGATCGCGGAAGAAGGTCCAAAGGCCCAAAGCGCTCAGTTCATGGCGGAACTGCCCGCTGCCGTAGTAGATCAGGAATATCTGGGCCAGCAGCGGCGTGCCCCGGAAGAAAAAGACATAGCCCGTGGCGGCGCTGCTCAGCAGGCGTTTGCGCGACAGCCGCGCAAGTGCGATCGGCAGCGCCATGAGCAGACCACAAGAGCAGCTGAACAGCGCCAGCTGGATGGTCATCCACGCCCCTTCAAGAAATCGGGGCAGGTTCGCAAGGATGAAATCCATCAGCTTCTGGCCTCGGTCGTGCCGCGCGCAGCCCAGCGTTCAAGCCGCGCTTGACCCAGCATCGAAATGGCGGTGATCGCAAGATACAGAAGGCAGGCCGCGAAAAAGAAGGTGAAGGGCTGCCGCGTGGACCGTGCCGCGATGTCGGCATTGCGCATGAGTTCGGGCAGCTGGATGATGGAAATCAGGGCTGTGGCCTTGACCAGCACCATCCAGACATTGCCGAGGCCGGGCAGCGCATAGCGCATCATCTGCGGCAGTTCGACCTTGCGGAAGGTGATCACCGGGTTCAGCCCCAGCGCATAGGCGGCCTCGCGCTGCCCCGGTGGCAGGGCCAGATAGGCCGCGCGAAAAACTTCGCAGGCAAAGGCCGCGTAGATCACCGTCAGCGTGCCAATGCCGGCGACAAAGGGGTTGATCGACAGCGACAGATCGTACCCAGCCTTGGCCGCCGTGTTCTGCACCAGTGTCGGCAGGCCGTAGTAGATCAGCAGCAGCAACACCAGTTCCGGCACACCGCGCACGAAGGTCGTATAGACCTCGATCAGAACTTTTCCTGCACGCGGGGCGAAAAGTTTTCCAAGTGCCGCCAGCAGGCCAAGGGCCAAAGCGCCCAGCATCGACGCAATCGCCACGCCAAGTGTCAGCACCAGGCCATCCAGCAGCAGCCAGCCATATCCCTGAAAATCGGGCATGTGATCCTTTCGGGGGTAAGTTGGGGGTCATGGGGCCGGGCGCCATGCCCGGCCCCCATGGTTCAGCTGCCGTAAACGTCGAGGCCAAACCACTTCTGCGAGATTTCCTGATAGGTGCCATTTTCGCGCAGTGCCTTGATCGCCTCGGAAAAGGCGTCAGCAATGGCCTGATCATCCTGCCGCACCGCAACGCCCGCGCCATAGCCGAAATACTCAGGATTGGTGAATTCCGGCCCGCGCAGCTCGAAACCCGCACCCTCCGGCGTGCCAAGGAAGCCGTCCTGCAGCGCGACCACATCGCCCAGAACCGCATCGACGCGGCCCGAGGCAAGATCGAGATAGGCTTCGTCCATCGTGCCGTAAAGCCGCACTTCGACATCGGGCATTTCAGCGGTCAGGTAGCGTTCAAAGCTGGTTGCGCGCTGGGTGCCGACAATGGCCCCGGACAGGCCGTCAGCCGAGATGTCCAGGTTGCTGTCTGTCGCGACCACGAAACGCGAGGGCACGCTATAATACTTGTCCGAAAAGGAGATGACCTTGCGGCGTTCGTCGGTGATGTAGAGCGAGGCGATGATCGCATCGTATTTCTTGGCCTGCAGGCCGGGGATGATGCCATCCCAGTCTTGCGTGACCCAGGTGCATTCAACCTTGATATGGGCGCACATGGCATTGCCGAGATCAATCTCGAACCCGGCCACATTGCCATCGGATTCGGTAAAGTTGAATGGGGGATAGGCCCCTTCTGTGCCGATCACCAGCGCGTCGGGCAGGTCCTGTGCGACGGCGGAAAATGCGAATGTCAAAGCGGTGATGGCACCCGACAGCGCCGCAGCAAATGAAGTCTTCATGGTGTTACTCCCTGTTTTTGATTGCGCGTGTTGGGCGCGCTTGGGGAAACTTGGATACAAAATAGTATACAATCAAGAATATTATTTAGAATCCCCGAAGTTTCCGCGAGTCCGGTAAGCGTTTTACCTGCCTGTGCCGCATTTTTGATCATGAATTTTCTAGGGCTTCGGCCCCACGACGGCTTTGGGTTCTTGCGCGGCGGGATCAGCACATGGGCGTCTCGGGCGCGTCACCGACAACTTTGCCGCACAGGAGTGCCGCTACGTCACTTGGCCCCAGGCTGCAGCAGCGATTGCCTGAAGTTCGCTACGTATGGCACCAATTTGAGGGTAAGGATGGCCTCACCATAATGACGAGGCCAACGCATATCTTTCGGTAGAGGGAGAAATATCGAAAGAGCCGGTGGGCAGAACGGCTACCGCCTGTGCGTTTCGCAGTTTCTAAATGGGAGGAATGAACATGAAGATTTTGAGAACAGGTGTGGTCGCTGTCACACTTGCCCTAACGGGTGTCACGGCGGGCTGGGCCGAGAACCTGCCGCGCGGCGACGCTGCGGCGCTGGGTCTGGACCCTGCGCGCGTGGCCCGGATGGACGCCACATTCGGTGCGATGGTGGACAAGGGGATGACACCCGGCGCCGTCATCATGTTGATCCGCGACGGCCAGATCGCCCATCTGTCGACCATGGGCAAGATCACCCCAGATGGCGCGCCGATGACAGAGGATGCGATCTTTCGCATCTACTCGATGACCAAACCGATCACCACCGTCGCCGCGATGATGCTGGTGGAGGAAGGCCGCCTGATGCTTGAGGCGCCGGTGGCCACCTATCTGCCTGCCTTCAAGGACATGACCGTGGTGACCGGCGAGACCGATGCCGAAGGCAAGCCTGTTACCCGTCCGGCCAAGGGTGTGATGACCATCCGCGACCTGATGCGGCACACATCCGGGCTGACCTACGGGTTCTTCGGCGCGGGTCCGGCGCGCGATGCCTATAACGCCGCCGATGTCTGGTCGTCCGAGAACACCGGCATCGAACAGGCCAACCTGTTGGCCAGCCTGCCGCTGGAGCATGACCCGGGCACCACATGGGAATATTCGCGCTCGACTGACGTGCTGGGGGCCGTGATCGAAGTCGTCTCGGGCCAGAGCCTGGAAGAGTTCATGACCGCGCGGATCTTTGATCCGCTGGGCATGACCGACACCGCGTTCTATGTGGACGACGAGGCGGATTACCCGCGCATCGCCGAAGCCTTCCCGGATCAGGCGCAACTGGGTGCCGGGGACATCTTTGATCCGCGCGTGCGCAAGCCCAATCAGTCGGGCGGCGGCGGGCTCATGTCTACCGTGCATGACTATGCCAAGTTCGCGCAGATGATGCTGAACGGGGGCGAGTTGAACGGCACGCGCCTGCTGTCGCCGAAAACCGTGCAACTGATGACCTCGAACCAGCTTGAGGGCATCGTGCCCGGCAAGTACTACCTGCCCGGCCCCGGCTACGGCTTTGGTCTGGGATATGGTGTGCGTCTGGACGACGGCAACGCACCCTCCCTTGGCAGCAAAGGCGATTACAACTGGGGCGGCGCCGCCGGCACCGGCTATTACGCCGACCCGGCCGAAGACATGATTGCCCTGCTGATGATCCAGTCGCCCGCCAACCGCGGCCCGCTGCGCATCATGTTCAAGACACTGGCATTTTCCACGATCGCCGACAGCCACCTGGACGACTGACGCAGGCAAGCGTCGCGCATTCGCTTGCGAAGCTGGCGCTGAATATCTGGAGACAAAGACTACCGGGAAGATTCTCGGTAGTCTTTTTATGGGGATGCGCGTCTAATCTGTTGATATTATTTATTAATCGACTTCACGCCGGGGGTTCAGCGGAGCGCCGAAAAGGATGTCGGTTTCAGTATCTTGTTTTCCTGCGCGCTGAATGTGCCCCGGTTGGCAACAACAAATGTTTGCCAGTCCGGATCCGCCAGCATTGCGGCGCGGCGCGTTTCGCGGTCGGCGATGTCTTCATAAGCCCAGATATGGACAACCTGGTTCTGCGGGCCGATATCCGACGTGAAAGAGCCGATGTAGTTGCCGAGGTGGCGCAGTTGCACAGGCAATCCGTCCCTCTCGAAACGCATGAGGTAGTCTTCCATCAGGCCGTGTTTGACGGTGTATGTGCGGTGGTCAAGGATCATGGCGAATTTCCGGTTGTTCGGGTCTCAATTTTACGGTGGTTCTGATGCTGGTGGGTTTCGGCGTGGACGGCGCCCTTGTCGAAATCCGCCTCCTGCAATTCGATGGGCTGTCCGTGTTTTGTGCGCGCTGCCGCATTATGCCAGGCCCTCCTGTAGCGAAGCTGGTTCTCTCGGGAGGCGAGCGCCTGCATTTCGGCCATCGTCTCCAACGCATCCAGCCAATCCTCGTAATAGGTCTGGCTGGTGTCCGGTTTGGACGCCTCCCGGCTCTGGCGCCGCTGCGCAGAGAAGACTTCGCCCCATTCCTTCCAGGAGAAAGCGCCGGCTTCGTTCAGCGCCACCGTCATGCTGAAAATCTGTGCCTGCCAGGGTTCGGCAAATGCGACATTTCCCTCGGCTGCCCATGTCCTGGGTTCGGCCCGGTCTGCCGGCGATCCGGCTACCCGCGAAAGATGATCATCAGACATGCCGCACCCCTCCTTCAGCTGCGCGCGCAACCGATGCATCGGTTGGCGTCAGCGCCTGCCGGACGCCGACCATGGAATCCCGGATGACCAGCTTTTCCAGATCCTGCGCGCTCCAGCCATCAGTACCCGCCGGACGCATCGGGACAACGATGTACCTCATTTCCGAGGTCGAGTCCCAGACCCGGATCGTCATGTCATCAGGAAGCGTGAGTCCGAATTCCGCCAGGACCTTGCGGGGCTCGATGACGACACGCGCGCGATAGGCAGAGGATTTGTACCAGGAGGGCGGCAGCCCAAGCACCGGCCAAGGATAGCAGGAGCACAGGGTGCACACTACGACGTTATGCACCTGAGATGTGTTGGCCAGGGCAACGATGTGTTCGCCTTGCCGCCCCGTGTATCCCATTGATGCAATAGCCGCTGTGGCGTCGCGCAGCAGCCACTCCATAAAGGAAGGATCCGACCAGGCGCGGGCCACGACTTTCGCGCCGTTGCGTGGTCCGACCTGCTCTTCGTAGGTCTGAAGAATTGTCTCAAGCGTCTTCGGGTCGATGTAACCCTTCTCCGTCAAGAGGCTTTCCAGCGCCCGGACACGTGATTCCGTTTCAGTCAGATGCGAATGATCATGATCGTGATCCTGTCCGGTGTGATCATCTTCAGTCATGTTGTTCCTGTTGGTTTGATGAATTTCGGTCGCATTGGGTTGCACAGGCCTGATGGCGGGGCTCAGGCAGGTTCGAGGTAGGGTTCGAAAGCGTCGATGACGACCTCAAGCCCCGCTTCTGCGTTCTTGCCCCAGATTTCCGTGCCGGCGAACCGGACCGCATAAAGCCACTGCGGATTTTCGTCACCGTGACAACTGTCGTCCGGATAGACGTGGCTGCCCTGCACGCGCGTGATCACGCCCTCGCATCCGCGCACATATCGCGGCAGGCGCGTATGGGTTTCGGGATTGATGCGGCGCGCGCGGACACGGTCGCCGACCTTGAAGCGCGGTTCGTTTTCCGTCGGGCGCATGGAGGAGCTGCCCTTTGCCGCCATGACCGCGATTTGTTCCGGTTTCATTGCGCTCAATCCGGACCGGGGCGGCTGGCTGACAACACCGGAAGAAATCTCCTCGGGAGAGGCCAGTTCGTATTTCAGTGCCTGCCGTTCCATTCTGAGCAGGAAGCGGTAAAAGTATCCGCCCGGCGCAAGATAGTCCTCCGGCGCCGTCGCCTCCATCTCCGCCCGGGTCATGTCGATGTTCCACAGACCTAGGCCGCCAAGTGCGACGTTCATGGCAAAGACGTGCCGTTCCCAATCGTGATGAAAGGGCTCGGGTCCGTCTATGTCAGGAATGGCCCCGAAACCGTGCATCCCACCCATGTCGTGAATTCCGTTCATGCGGGCACCCCCTGACTGGGCTGGCGTTGGACGTTCGGCAGTCCGATCTTTTGCCAGCCAGTCAACCGTTCGACCGTGTGGGCCACCTGAAGAAGGGTTGCTTCGTCAAACAAGCGACCCACGAGTTGCACCGCCAGCGGCAGGCCGCTTGAATCCAATCCGACCGGGACGCTGATCGCCGGATTGCCCATGACATTCTGCGGGTTCGTCATTGACGGAGTGGCCGGATCAAACGGCGTCGCCTCCTGCGTCAAGGCAGGTGCAGAGCCCGGGGTTGTGGCGCAAAGGATGACATCACAGGTCCGCAAGACGCCGGAGACGGCCTCGGCGAGGAGACGCCGGGCCGTCAATGCGGCGAGGTAATCCGGCGCAGAATAGGCGGGCGCGAGGGCCAGTCGGCGCGCCGACAGCGGCCCGAAATCCTCGATACGGTCCCGCATCCTTTGTTCGTGGACATGATACCCTTCGATGATCAGCAATGCCCGAACGACGGAGCCGAATGAAAGAAGATCCGGCGTCGCGACTTCGAAAACCTCGGCCCCTTCGGATCGCAGAAGGTCCGCCGTTCGCTCAACCGCGGCAAGCGTTTCCGCCGAAGCCGTTTCCAGCAGTGGCACGGCAATGCCAACACGCGTGCCGGCGATCGACCGTTCCAGCCCTTCAAGGTAATTCGGGACAGGTCCGTCATGACAATCAGGATCGCCTGCGTCATGCCCCGCGAGCACCTGCAGGGCAATTGCCGCGTCGGACACGCTGCGCGTCAAGGGGCCGCAGTGGTCAAGCGATGCGGACAGGGGGAAACAGCCACGGCGGGTGACACGGCCAAAAGTCGGTTTCAAGCCAACCGTCCCGCACCATGAGGAGGGCGTGCGGATCGAACCGCCGGTGTCGGTGCCCAGCCCCATTCTGACCAGCCCGGCGGCGATGGCGACAGCCGAGCCGCTGGAGGAACCGCCGGTGTAATGCTCCAGATTCCATGGATTGCGTGCGAGGGGAAACGCGAGGTCCGGATCCGGTCCGTAGAGCGCATATTCAAACGTGGATGTCTTGCCGATCAGGACCGCGCCGCCCGTGGTGAGCCGCTCGATTACGCCCGCATCGGCATCTGCAACCGCCTCCAGCCCGAACTTGGACTGGCAGGTCGTAGCGACGCCCTTTGCGTCGAACAGATCTTTTGCCGCATATGGGATGCCCTGCATCGGACCAAGATCAATACCGGATGCAAAGGCGCGGTCCGCAGCCGCCGCCTCAGCCATCGCCCGTTCCGGCAAAAGGGATATGAAGGCATGCAACGTCCCGTTGGTCGCTTCCGCCTGCTCAAGGGTCCATCGGGTCAACTCTGTAGCGGAAAGCTCGCGGCATCGGAGCAGTCGGCCGAGATCGGCAATCGAATGATCCGCGAAACTCATGTCTCAATCCTGCCGGAAGTGATCGGCTGGTGCAGGTTCAGCGTGGCCGGGCATCTGTTGGCAATGTCGTGAAGGACAGCCACATTCATGCGCAGCTGGGCGTATTCGACCAGCATCTGTGCCCGCCACTCCGGCTTGATCTCAAGGCCTGCGCGGCGCATCAAAGCGTCGAAATCCGCCTCGAAATCGGGGCTGGGTGCGACCGGCTCCTTCATGGTCAGACCTTCTCGACGTCTGTTCTGGGGGCAATGAATTCGCGTTCGCGCAAGATCAGCGTGCGCGAACGTCCGACGAATTTTGCACCATCCGCCAGCAGCGCCTTGCCTTCCGGAGATTCCCTGGCTTCCCGCATGCTTTCGATACTGTCGTACCAGACCTCCGCAACGCCATCGACAGGCAGACTGATCTCCTCGACGTCCTGGCGAATGACCTGATCGAGATATTCGGACTGGACGTAGCGCCGGATCTGCTTCACGTCGCGCGCGATCGGACCATGCACCTCCTGCCAGTACTTTACAAACGCGTCGTGTGTCCAATCTTCGCGTCGAACGAGTAAGGTCAGTGTCTTGATCATTTGTCCTGTTCCTGCTGGAGCCCGGGGCCAAGAGGGATCAAACCCCTCAACGCCACAAGGCCCGTTTGCTGTGATTGCAACGCGGAAAAACGCTCGCACGCCAATCCGCTGACAGATGTAGTTTTGAAGTTCGGGCCCGGCGCGTCAAATTTGCGTACAGCATATCCGTCATCACCCGACGTGATATCACACATTACGGCTGTGAAATTGCCAGCCCCTGCCAAAACTGTAGATTTGCCCGGGAAAGCGTCGTTTGTTCGATCAGCTTGTTTCATGCTCAGACCAACATTCGGGGACGCAATTGCCTAGCACCAAGATCGACTGCATCGTTAGTGACGGCAACCGGCTGGGAGAGAGCCCTGTCTGGAGCGTGCGCGAGCAAAAGCTTTATTGGGTCGACAGCCGTGGCCCCATGATTTTCCGTCACGACCCCACGACCGGCATCACCGAAAAACGTGAAATGCCGAGCATCATCGGCAGTATCGGTCTGCGCAGTGCCGGGGCCGGCAAACTTGTTGTTGCCATGCAGACAGGGCTGCACAAGCTGGATTTTGACACCGGAACGCTCGACTTTCTCAATGATCCGGAACCGGACGAACACGAAAACCGGTTCAACGACGGGCGCTGCGACCGCAGGGGGCGGTTCTGGAGCGGCACCATGAACGATACCCGGCGCGATCCCACCGGCTCGCTTTACCGTTTTGGGTCGCAGGGGGAGGCGACGAAGATGCTTGGCGACATCATCGTTCCGAACAGCATCTGCTGGAGCCCCGACGACCGGACCATGTATTTCGCCGACACATATCGGATGCAGATCAGGTCGTTCAAGTTTGATGCCGACAGCGGGACGCTTTCAAAAGAGACGCTCTTTGCTGAAACGCGGGACCGGCCGGGGCGACCAGACGGCTCTACCGTCGATGCCGAGGGGTTCTTGTGGAACGCGGAATACAATGGTGGCCGCGTGGTGCGCTATACGCCGGACGGGCGGATTGACCGGGTCATCGACCTGCCCGTTGCCCTGCCCACAAGTTGCGCCTTCGGAGGCGCTGACCTGGAGACACTCTATGTGACCTCCGCAACCCAGCGTCTTGGCCCGGATGACCTTGCCGCCCAGCCTGATGCGGGCGGTGTCTTTGCAATCCGGGCCGGGGTTTCCGGCCTGCCGGAACCTGAATTCTTTGGGTAACCCATGGGGCGGAACGCGCTACAGGCACGAACTCGGGACCTGGGGCCTTTACTCCGACAACCGTCAAAGGAATTGGAATGATACCTGATCAGCAGCCGGAAGAGCGCGAAATCCATACACTTGGACGGCTTCCACATGAAGCATTCGGAACTTTCACTTTACCGAAAATCGCCAGCGAAGTTCTGGAGGGTTTTCGCGCGTTGCCGGATTTGACGGGCATGACCTCCGATGCGATGGACGAACTCGGCATTTCCGGCGCGGTCACCGGTGGCAAGCTCTATCCTTCAACGCCCGGCGCCCGGCTGGTTGGTCGGGCGTTGACCGTACTCAACGTCCCGCGCGAGGACGCACCAGAAGTGGCAGTGCAGGGCGGTGTGTCCATGCTTGCGGATGTTGAGGCCCATAACCTCGCCGAGCCAGGCGATGTGTTGGTGTTGCAGGGCGTGGACACGATTTCCAATATGGGCGGTCTCCTCGCCAGTATCGCAAAACGGCAGGGTGAGCTGGGGGCCATCGTCGATGGTGCTGTGCGCGACATCGCACATTCCCGCAAGATCGAGTATCCGATCTGGTCACGCAGTGTCAGCCCGGTAACCGGGAAATGGCGCGTCCGTACAATTGGTGTGAACGTACCGGTCAAGATCTGTGGCGTATCGGTTATGCCCGGCGATATTGTCCTGGCTGATGAGGTTGGTGTCTGCTTTGTGCCGTTGGAGCGTGCCGAATCCGTGCTCGCGAATGCGCGCGAAATCGCCAGGAGCGAAGCGAAACGTCAGGAGGCCATCGTTGCCGGTGCCCCCATCCATGAAGTTATGTTGCGCAAGAAATGAGCATCTGGACAGATTTGCGGGCACTGGACATGTTTCAAAGCCGCGCATAGCTTTCTGCCCTGTCCGGCGCTTGAACCAGTTGCGTAGGATCCTGAATCGCCAGATTTGCGGCGAAACGGCGATATTGACAGTGAGGTCTTGGGAAACTCAGTGAACGAACCCCGCGCGGAAACGAGGATAGACCTCAATCTGATGAACGTCCTGTACGCCGTCCTGGCAGAGGGCAGCGTCACGCGTGCTGCGCATCGACTTTCCATGACCCAACCCGCCGTTTCCAACGCATTGCGTCGGCTGCGCTACATCATGAAGGACGAGTTGTTTATCAAGGTTCCGGGCGGCGTGGCACCGACAGAGCGCGCTTTGGAAGTCTGGCCCGATTTGCAACGCGCGATGGAGCAGATCCGCGCCATCGCGCTGCCTCAGGATTTCCAGTCGGCCCAAACGAACCTCACCTTCAATGTCGCGATTACCGATACGCTGGTGTCGCGCGTCGCCCCGGAACTTGCGCTGCGCTTTACGGAAGCGGCACCTTTGGCGCGGCTTTACTTTCATCTGCATTCCAATCCCACTTCGATCGATTCCCTTCAACGGGGCGGGCTGGACTGTGCCGTCGGAATGTTCCCGGATGTGGAAGAGGATCTGCAACTCGAAAGCATCCTCTCTGACAACTACGTCTGCGTGTTCAGGCGTGGCCATACCACACTGCGCCCGCCTGTTTCACTGGAGGGTTTCATAGAAGCGGAGCACATCCTGGTAAAACAAGCCCCGCGGCAAGCCGGTATCATCGACAATTGGCTTGGCCTTGCGGGCCACAAGCGGAAAATTCGACTGGTTGTGAATCGGGCGGAAGAAGCAGTGAATATCGCCAGGCAGACCGATCTGGTGGCGGCTGTCCCGTGGAGTTTTGCGCAGAGCATGCCCGGGGCGGAGCAACTGGAAATCGCGCCGCTTCCCTTCGATCACGAGAAAATTCTTTACAAGATGGCCTGGCACAAGCGCAGCTACCGGGATCCGGCGCGCGCCTGGCTGCGCTCTCTCGTCCGAGGGACCGTGGCCGATCAATGCATGTCGTTGCAGACCTAACTCATCGTCTTGATGTCGTTTCGGCGCATCAGTTCCCGAGCCAGATTTCCATCGACTGAGGCAATTCGCCGGGTTTGACAGATGCCCCGAACCGTGGACCGATGTGCCACGACCTGTCGGCACGCCCTCAACCTGCAGTTGCCATGCGGCACGGTGATGGGCGCCATTCTGTCTGGAAATTTGACCGGGCGGGACCGGCCAATAGAGTTCTTGGAAAGACTTCAATGAAAATAATGAAAATCTGATCCAAGAGGGAATACAAATGGCCTATTCAGGAATTACGCGTCAACTCGGTTTTGCAGCGGCGCTTGCTTTTTCGACGTCGAACGCTGCGGGTGCAGAGGAAGTCACCGAGATCCGGCTGCTGGAAATGGGCGGCATTGCCGGTGACGCGGTGCAGGCTGCCTATGTCGATCCTTTTGTCCGGAAGACAAATATCAAACTCGTTCGTGAGAATCCGGCGTCGCTTGGCAAGATCAAGGCCATGGTGGAATCCGGTAATCCGACCGCGGACATGGTGCTGGTGACCGATGGCTGGCTGGCGCAGGCCAAGGAAGAGGGCCTTCTCGAACCGCTCGACTGGGAGGCCATCGACCCCGCGCCGATCATGCCGGGCGCCCGTGACGACTATGCGATTGGCTGGTCCTACGCTTCCGCGGTGATGGCCTGGAACACGGATGCCAGGACGCCCGAGACCTGGGCGGATTTCTGGAACACGGCAGATTTCCCCGGCAAGCGAAGCCTCCCGGACAACCCTTCGATCGTTCTTCCGATCGCATTGATTGCGGATGGTGTCGCGATGGATGAACTCTACCCGCTTGATCTTGATAGGGCCTTCAAGAAGCTTGAAGAGATCCGCCCGGCCGTGTCGGTCTGGTGGACCTCCGCTGGGCAGTCGGCCCAGTTGCTTATCGACAAGGAAGTGTCCTACGGCATCACCTACAACGGCCGGGTCTATGGCAAGCCGAATGTCGATTTCACCTTCAATCAGGCCTATCTGGAACTGTCCTGGTGGGGTGTTCCCAAGGGGGTCTCGCCCGAGCGCAAACTGGCCGCGATGAAGTTTTTTCACGAGACGACACTGCCGGAAAACGAGGCCGTGTTCATGGAGATGGTGCCCTATTCCGGCGCCAGCACCGAGCTTGACGCATTGCTGCCCGAAGAAAAGCGGGCGGATTTCCCGACCACCGCAGGCAACGCTGAACTGCAGTGGACCGCGGACCGTGCTGAATGGCAGAAAGTCGCATCCGAAGCCGAAAAACGCTGGCAGCAGTTCAAGCTTGGCCTGTAAGGCAGTCTCCGACGGTAGCGGATGATCTGAACAAGAGGCGGCGATATGTATTTCGCCGTCTCTTCGGTTTCAGGCCGGGGTTCGAATGGCTGGGCATGGTGTGCCGCGTGGCCCAGCCAGACCAGCAATTCATGTATGCACGCGCTCTTTTCGGCCGGAAGTTCACCGCCCGCGTCATAACATTGAATGATGAAATACATAATTTTTAGGAATTTGACCGCTTCAGCCGTGGATTTACAGTGGTGCGCATGAAGCTGCGGAACCTGAGAATTTCGCAGGGAAAAGCCCGGAAAGTCTGGTGTCTTCGAAAATTTCAGGCCCCTGTTTTTCCGCATTGACGCTCAAGGCCCGTCAGCACGGTCATCATGCAGTGAAATGTCTGGATGCCTGTCTGACGATGAGGAGTATGGAATGAAAACTGGTGATGGGTTGATTGTCGTCTGGATGAATGTGGATCCGCGGCATGACGAAGAACTGCATGATTGGTACGAGGGCGAACATGTTGCGGAAGTCGCCGCAATCGATGGTGTTCTCAGCGTCCGTCGCTTTTTCGATCCGTCACATGCGCTGCGCTACATGGCGATGTTCGAATGTGTCGATGAAACCATCGAGCCCGGTGCCGGTTTCCAAAAGATGGTCGAGAACGCAACGCCCTGGACGATGCGCATACGCAAGCTTTTCGGGGAAGAGCGCCGCCGCGGCAATTACCGGCTGTTGCATGCAGTAGGAAACACCGGTGAGGGTGCCGCGCTTCTGGTGGTTCAGTCCGACATTACACCTGAGGATGGCGCATTTGACTCTGCGCGCCCACATGGCTGCCTCAGCTATCGCGCCTACGTTCAGATGCCGCCGGAGAATGCCTTCCGGCCTGAGCATCAACACCTGGAAATCTACGAATTTGACGACAAGGACGCCTCCGACAGCTGGCGCCTGTCGCTTGGAGCGGGCGGTAATGCCGACCTGTCAGTAAGGACGAGAACCGGCACGCCAATAATCACATAGTCCCGAGGTCCTTGCACACTGCGGTGCGCCGCTGGGGACGGGACCCTGACGTCAGATCTGCTGTGAACCCACGATGAGAAACATTCGCAAATGAACGGAAACCAAAATTGGACCAGAGGAGATAGGAACATGTTTGATGCCATCAGACTGCAGGCGCTCGGCGTTGCGTCAGCGTTGATTTCTGCCAGTGCCACCATGGCGGGTGCCCAGGACGTAACGGAGATCAGGCTCATGGAGATGGGCGGGATCTCGGGCGAGGCGGTTCAAGCTGCCTATATTGATCCGTTCGAGCGCAAAACCGGGATCAAGATTGTCCGCGAGAACCCTGCGTCGCTTGGAAAGATCAAGGCCATGGTCGAATCCGGCAATCCGACCGTGGACATGATGTTGCTGACCGACGGCTGGCTGGCGCAGGCCAAGGTTGAAGGCCTGCTTGAACCTCTCGACTGGGAGGCAATCGACCCCGCGCCGATCCTGCCGGGCGCGCGCGACGACTATGCGATCGGCTGGTCCTATGCATCGGCAGTGATGGCCTGGGACAGCGAGGCAAAAGCGCCCGAGACCTGGGCCGATTTCTGGAACCTGGCCGATTTTCCCGGCAAGCGCAGCCTGCCCGACGACCCGTCAATCGTTCTGCCGATTGCACTCCTTGCCGATGGGGTGCCCAAGGACGCGCTTTATCCGCTCGATCTTGACCGGGCCTTCAACAAGCTCAAGGAAATCAGACCGGCAATTTCCGTCTGGTGGACCTCCGCAGGTCAATCCGCCCAGCTTCTCATCGACAAGGAAGTGACCTACGGGATGACCTATAATGGCCGGGTCTACGGCAAACCGAACGTCGATTACACTTTCAACGAAGGCTACCTCGTTCTGTCGTGGTGGGGCGTACCAAAGGGAACCCCGCCGGAGCGCCAGGCGGCTGCCATGAAGTTCTTCCACGAGACAACACTCCCGGAGAACGAGGCCGTGGCAATGCAGATGATCCCGTACTCAGGGGCGAGCGCCCAGCTGGATGGCGTCATTCCGCAGGACAAGCTGGCCGATTTCCCGACGACAGCAGGCAATGCGGAGATCCAGTGGACAGCCAATCGCGAGGCCTGGCAGCAAGTAGCAGCCGAAGCTGAAAAGCGCTGGCAGCAGTTCAAGCTGGGTCTTTGAATTGGCTTCCGTCATGAAACAAGCGGGGCGGTGGGGGTATCTCTTGCCGCTCCTGTGCTTTGTCGTCTTCGCGTTCGACCTTCCGGTTCTGCGCATGCTTCTGGTGAGCGTCGACAATCCGGCGGACCGGTTAAGCGCCTTTCGCGAATTGTTCGCGACGCCGGTCTATCTTCGCGTTGTTGTCATCACGTTGAAGATCGCCTTCGCGACCGCGGTTCTGTGCGGCCTGTTCGGGTATATCCTCGCCTATTGGATCTACACGATGCAATCGGCCCGGTGGCGGATGTTCTTTCTGGGCACCGTCGGCATGACGTTCTGGATCAGCATCCTCGCGCGCACCTACGCGTGGATCGTCATCCTGGGAAACAACGGGCTGATCAATCGCACGCTGCTTGAGCTGAACATCGTCAATGCGCCGGTCTCGCTGATCTATAACGAAGTCGGGATCCTCATCGGGACGGTCAACGTATTGCTTCCCATCGTGGTGTTGCCGCTTTACGCCGCCATGTCCGGGCTGGACGGTCGCCTGCTGGCCGCTGCGCGTTCGCTGGGTGCCAGCGAATTGCGGGTTTTCTGGCAAATCTTCTTTCCGTTGACCCTGCCTGCTCTTGCGGCCGGTTCGATGCTTGTCTTCATCCTGACGCTGGGTTTCTTCGTGACCCCCGCGATCCTTGGCGGGAACCGGGTGCCGATGGTGGCCACCGTACTGGACAGCTTCATCAATGTGATTTCTGAGTGGCAACTCGCTGCCGCCCTGTCGAGCACGCTGCTGCTGATCACCGTCCTTCTCTACTTTTTCTACAAGAAGCTGCTTGGGATGTCGTCGTCCCAGCAAAAGGAGGCCAACACATGAGCGGTTCCGGTGGCAAGACACGCATTTTCGTGCCGCTCTGCGGTGCGCTGGTCTTCATTTTCCTCTGCACGCCCATCCTGATCACCATACCGATGTCCTTTTCCGCGTCGAGTACGCTGGAGTTTCCGCCCCAGGGGCTGTCGCTGCGATGGTATCGACATTTCATCAGCAGTCCGATCTGGGTCGAGGCCATGCTGACGTCACTTCAGCTTGCCCTGGCTTCGAGCATCATCGCGGTCGCATTGGGCTCACTGGCGGCCTATGGCCTGGTAAGAGGACGCCTCCCGGGGACGTTGTTTCTGGATGCGCACTTCATGGCGCCGATGATCATCCCGCATATCATTACTGCGATCGCGCTCTATTTCGCACTCGCCAAGATCGGCATGCTGGGAAGCTTTGCCGGATTGGTGATTGGTCATGCACTTGTGGCGATTCCCTTTGTGATCACGGTGGTCAGTGGCGCGGTCCGCGCCTTCGACGTCCGCATTGAGCAGAGCGCCCGGTCACTTGGGGCGAAATGGCCCAGGATCATCTGTTCGATTGTCATTCCGAACATCTATCCGGCCCTGTTCGTTGCCTGGGTATTCTCGTTTGTCATCAGTTTCGATGAGGTCATTCTGACCTACTTCGTGTCGGGAACATACGTCACGATACCGAAAAAGATGTTTACCGAGCTTCAACAACAAATCGACCCGACAATCACGGCGGTGGCTTCCCTGCTGATCGCGGGCAGCATGCTTTTGCTGCTCGTCACGGCACGATTCACTGCAAGACTTTCCGCAGACAACCGGGCCTAGCCCGGATGCGGACCAAGGAGCAATAAGAGATGGCACGCGTTGAAATCAACTCGATCACAAAGCGCTATGGCGACGTTGTCGCATTGGACGAAATCAATCTTGCGGTGTCGGAGGGCGAATTTCTGACACTGCTGGGCCCGAGCGGTTCCGGCAAGACCACATTGCTGAACATGATCTCCGGCCTCGGCACGCCAGACGAAGGGCGTATCCTGATCGGTGGTTCGGATATCACACATGTATCAAGTGCGGACCGGAATATCGGCATCGTCTTTCAGAGCTACGCACTCTTCCCGCATATGACCGTGTTCGACAATGTCGCGTTTCCGCTTCGGGTGCGAAGAGAGCCGGCGAGCGTCATTCGCGAACAGGTGAAAACCGCGCTCGATCGGGTGAAGCTGTCGGGTTATGCCGCCCGAAAACCGGCAGCGCTTTCAGGCGGGCAGCAACAGCGCGTCGCCCTTGCGCGCGCCATCGTGTTCCAGCCGTCGATCCTTCTGCTCGACGAACCGCTCGGCGCGCTCGACAAGAATCTGCGCGAAGAGCTCCAGTTCGAATTGCGCGAACTTCAAAAGACCATCGGCATCACCACGATCATGGTCACCCATGATCAGGAAGAGGCGATGTCGCTCTCCGACAGGATCGCGGTGTTCAAATCGGGGAGGATCGAACAGGTTGGCGATCCACGCGCAATTTATACCAAACCGGTAAACGAGTTCATCGCGAATTTCTTCGGCGCGAACAATATTTTCCGGGGCACCGTAAAAAAGCGCAATGGGGGAATGGTTCTCTCTGCCGAGGACGGTATTGATCTCGACATCGTTGAACCGACCGCTTCGGACGGCAACTTCCTTGAGGTCATGATCCGGCCCGAATGCATCAGCGTCGGCAAACCAGAGCAGGCTGCCGGGGTGAGGGGTGAGGTTGTCGGCAGCGTCTATCTGGGATCAACGGTGCGGTATCGGGTCCGGCTGCAAGGCGGCAGAGTGCTCGACGTCAAGGCAACCGACACTCAAGTGGTGTTTTCCGAGCGCGATCAAGTGAGTGTCAGCTGGAGCCCGACCGAGTTGAAGGTCCTGTCGAGCTGATATGTTTTGCTGATGCAGTTCCGCCATTTGGTGGATCGGCTTCAGGATGAAGCGGTCCGATCATCAGTTTCTGTATATGCCTTCAAACCCTTGCCGGGGCGCAGGCACCCTACCAGACGGGCGGCGTTGTCACCCAGAGCACGCGGCCCTGCTCATTGCCGAGATTGCGGAAGCGATGCGGACGGTGGCTTTCGAAGTGGAAAGCATCGCCCTCACCCAGCACGAACCGGTCATCCTCGACCCATAGCTCAAGCTTTCCGGACAGCACGACGCCACATTCCTCGCCTTCATGGGCATAGGATTCTTCCCCGGAGCTGCCGCCCGGGTCGAGGACAATCTCCATCACCTGCAAGGCCCCGTCGTCATGCGCGGTCAAAAAGGACTTCACCATGCCCTTGTCGCCAAAGTCGACGGTACGCCGGCGCCCTTCGCGAACGATGATCCCCGTCTCGCGGTCCGCACTGTCAGCGTCGGCAAAAAGCGACAGAAAGGGAATGCCGATCACCTCGCAGATTGCCCTGAGGTTGCGGATCGAGGGCGAAGAAATGCCGCGCTCGATCTGGCTCAGCAAGCCGGTCGATATGCCGACCCCTTCGGCCACGATCTGCAACGACAGCCCGCGCCCCTTGCGCGCCTGCCGCACCGCCTCTCCCAGAGAGGTGTCGTCCATCCCGCTCATCGGGTCGGAAAGCAGTTTTGCTTCATTTTCGGCTGAGGTCATCGGCGATTCTTCATCTTGGTGAACGGAAGCGGGCGATTTTGCCCTTCGGTATCCTTCTGCTTACCCGCTTCCTGAAGAAAAAACGATTAAAAACCGAACTCAAACACAGATTTTTCACTCAAGTGAAGGTTTTCAGCAATATTGGTTGCATATGTATATTTCTTCATTATCGTGAAGAACGGATTTAAACCGCGTCACCCCGCTTCGGCGTCAAGCGTGACGCAAGACACAGGGAAGATTGCCAATGAAACTCCGTTCGCTTGCCATTGCCGGGGCGCTCGCGCTCTGCGCAGTTCAGTCCCAGGCTGAAGACCTGACCATAGGTGTCACCACAACCGGCGTGCCCTTCACCTTCGTTGACACCGCCACCCAGCAACCGACCGGCGCCATGGTCGACCTGGCCGCCGCCATCGCCGAAGACCTGCAGATGACGCCGGATTTCGCGGTCACGCAGTTCTCTGCGCTGATCCCCGCGCTTCAGACCGGCAAGATCGACGTCATTTCCGCGGGCATGTTCGCCACCGACAAACGCAAGGAAGTCGTGGATTTTTCGACTCCGGTTTACAGCTACGGCGACGTCGCCTTTGTCAAAGCGGACGACGCGGGGAGCTACCAGCTTGACGATTTCGCGGGTGAAGTAGTTGGCGCGCAGATCGGCACCACCTTTGCAGACCAGCTTCAGGCCAAGGGGATCTTCAGCGAGGTGAAACTTTACGACAGCCTCGTCGATATCATGCGCGACGTGCAGCTTGGCCGGATCAAGGCAGGGTTCGGCGACAAGCCGATCATCGCCTACCAGATCGCGCAGAACCCGAACCTCGGGGTAAAACTGGTCGAGGGCTATACCCCCATGGGCACGGGCGAAGTCGCTCTGGCCGTGTCGAAGGAAAATCCAGAGCTGCTGGAAAAGGTGAACGCGTCGATCGCCGAGATGGACAAGAGCGGTGAGCTGGCCGAGATCTTCGCTAAATACGGCCTCTGAGCCCTTTGCGATATCTTTCGGGCCCGGTCATCGCGCCGGGCCCATGACTTTCTGACAGGAGACGTCCATGTCCCCCCTTTTTGAGCGGATCCAGGAATATCTGCCGTTGCTCACCACCGGACTGTGGCAGACCGTTGCCGTGACCCTGCTGTCGCTTGTTCTTGCCTCGGCGCTTGGGCTGGTCTGGGCGCTGATGCGCAGCTCGGGCACCCGCTGGCTGAGCCTGCCTGCGCGCTACATCGTCGAATTCCTGCGCGGCATCCCGATCCTCGTGGTGCTCTTCTACATCTATTTTGTCATGCCCGAACTCGGGCTCGACCTGACCGCCTTTCAGGCCGGGGTGGTTGGCCTGGCGCTGACCTATTCGTGCTATATCGGTGAAACCTTTCGCGGCGGGATCGAGGCAGTGGATCGCGGGCAGGTCGAAGCTGCGAAATCCATCGGCATGAAACACGGCAAGATGATGCGGCGCATCGTGCTGCCGCAGGCCTTTCGCATCGCCCTGCCGCCCTATGGCAACAACATGGTGATGCTGCTCAAGGACAGCAGCCAGGTCTCCGTGATCTCGGTTGCCGAACTGACCATGCAGGGCAAGATGCTGGCCTCGTCGACCTTCGACAACATGACCGTCTTTACCATGGTTGCGGCACTGTACCTCTGCCTGACGATCCCGCTGAACATCCTGATGCGCCGTGTCGAACTCAAGCTGGGAGCCGCGACATGATCCGTTTCGAGAATGTCCATAAATCCTTTGGCAAGCACGAAGTGCTCAAGGGCATCGACGCCGAGGTCGACAAGGGACAGGTCATGTGCCTGATCGGGGCCTCGGGCTCGGGCAAGTCGACGATGTTGCGCTGTGTCAACGGGCTAGAGGATTACCAGTCCGGGCGCATCAGCATCGACGGCGAGACGGTCAACGCCCATGCCTCGTCGATCCATGCGATCCGGACGCGCGTTGCCATGGTTTTCCAGCGCTTCAACCTGTTCCCGCACATGACCGCGCTGCAGAACGTGATGGAAGGGCCAATCCATGTGCTGGGCGAGAACCGCGACGAGGTGCGTGCCCGCGCCGAAGAGCATCTGCGCCGCGTCGGATTGGCCGAAAAGATGGATTTCTATCCCTCCGCCCTGTCCGGCGGGCAGCAGCAGCGCGTCGCAATCGCGCGTGCGCTAGCCATGCGCCCCGACGCCATCCTGCTTGACGAGCCGACCTCGGCGCTGGATCCTGAAATGGTCGGCGAGGTGCTGTCGGTTCTGCGCGACCTGGCGCAGGAGCGCATGACCATGCTGATCGTCACCCATGAGATCCAGTTCGCCCGCGAGGTTGCCGACGGCGTGATCTTTCTTGATCAGGGGCGCATCGCCGAACATGGCAGCGCCGAGGCGGTGCTGTCGAAGCCGACGCATCCGCGGACGCAGGATTTTCTGCGCCGCGTCACCCACCCCGTCTGAACGGAGCCTGACATGGCATTCCAATCCATCTGGGCCGATACCGCCCCCGCGGCACCAACCTTTGCGTCACTGGATGACAGCCTGCGCTGCGATGTCCTGGTGATCGGCGGCGGCTTTCAGGGGTTGTCGGCGGCGCTGCATCTGGCCGAGGCCGGAACGGATGTCGTGCTGGTTGAGGCACAGGAGCCGGGTTTCGGCGCTTCGGGGCGCAACGGCGGGCAGGTGATCCCGGGGCTGAAGGATGATCCCGACACGCTTGACCGGCTCTGGGGGCCCGAGGCCACAGCCTTTGCCGGTGGCACCGCAGATACGCTCTTTGCGCTGGTGGCACGGCTTGGGATCGATTGCGACGCGGTGCAGGGGGGCTGGATTCAGGCCGGAAACCGCCATGTGCATCTGCCTGTCTTGCAGGCGCGCATGCGGCAATGGCAGGCGCGTGGGGTGGCCGCCGACTGGCTGGACGCTGCGGCGATGGCACAGGTGACCGGCGCGCGCGGGTTCCTTGGCGGCTGGCGTGATCCCCGCGCCGGGCGTGTCCATCCGTTGAAGCTGGCACGCGGGCTGGCGCAGGCTGCAGAAACGGCGGGCGCGCAGGTCTTTGCCCGGACAGCGGTAACCGGCCTGATGCGGAGCGGCGCGGGCTGGCAGGCCCGGCTTCCCGGCGGCGCGCAGATCACGGCAGATCAGGTGATCCTTGCCAGCAATGTCTATACGCCCGCCGCGCTTGAGCCACGGCTCGCGCGGGCCACGGTGCCTGCAAACAGCTTCCAGGTCGCCACCGCGCCGCTGAGTGCCGCGCAACTGGCGCGCATTCTGCCCGGCGGCGAGGTGGTCTCCGAGACGCGCCGTGTCGGCACCTATTTCCACATCGGTCCGCAGAATCGCCTGATGCTGGGCGGGCGCGGCGGCTTTGCCGATCCGCAGCGCGCGGATGCATTCGCGCGGATCGAGGCAGAGATTGCGGCGCTTTTTGGCACAGACCTTGAGATCACGCACCGCTGGTTCGGGCGGGTCGGCATGACCCCGGATCACCGCATCCGGCTTTGTGCGCCGGCGCCGGGGCTTCTGGCGGCGACCGGTTTCAATGGTCGCGGCGTCGCGCTGTCGGTTTCGCTTGGCAAAGCCATGGCGGCGCATCTGGCGCAGGGCACGCCACTTCCCATTCCGCCAAGCCCGGCCATTCGCACGCTGCCGCTGCATGCGCTGCACCGGATTTACGGCAGCCTCGGCATTCACTACTACCGTCTGCGCGACGCGCTGGACCGGTAACTCGCCTGTCATCACGGCTGTTGCAGGAAAGCGCGTCAGAAACGGACCCGGCAAAGGGCCTCTGGACAGATGCGCTTGCGTCTTTCACATCTTGCTGAAAATTTAGGCAAACCAGATAAGGCGGCTTTCATGACATCCCTGTTCCGTGCTCTTGGTCCGGCGGTGGCCGGGACTTCGATGGTCGAGGCGATCCGTGCCGGGGTGGGGGCCCTGGTCGGACTTGGCGTGACGGGTCTGTTTCTGCTGTCGCCAGCAGTTGACCTGACGCTTGGCCTCTACCTGATTGCCCCGTTCGGCGCGAGCTCGGTGCTGCTTTTTGCAGTGCCAAACAGCCCGCTGGCGCAGCCGTGGTCGGCGGTGGTGGGCAACACCTTTGCGGCGCTGGTCGGCGTGGCGGTCTGTCTCCTGATCACGGATCCGGTGCTCCGGATCGCTCTGTCGGTCGGGCTGGCGATCGCGGTTACCATCCTGTGTCGGGCGGTGCATCCGCCAGCAGGCGCCGTCGCCATGACCGCCGCAATGAGCCCGGAAGCAGTCGAGCGTCTGGGTTTCTGGTTTGCACTTGCCCCCGTCGCGGCAGGCACCGTCTTGCTGGTTGTCCTGGCCGCGCTTTATGCCCGTCTCACCGGCCGTCGCTATCCGTTCCGCCAATTCGAAGAGCCAGGCCGTCATGGCACCGAAGATCCCGATCCGGTGAATCGCATCGGGCTTTCCGAAGACGAACTGACGGACCTGCTGGGGCGCTATCGCCAGTCCTTCAACCTTGGCGTCGAGGATCTCGCGCGGCTGATCGGCGCAGCCGAGATGCAGGCAGCCACGCATCGGACAGGTCCGCTTCTCGCGACCGACATCATGTCACGCAACCTCGTGACCATCGATCCGGACACGCCGCTGTCTGAGGTTGCGGACCTGTTCCGGCGTCATCGTTTCACGGCGCTTCCCGTGACAGGGTCAGAGGAGCGATATCTTGGCGTGATCTTCCAGATGCACTTGATTGCCCGCGCGCGGGAGGATGCGCTTCGACTTAATCACGGCTACCTCGCCGCGTTGCGACGCCTGCTTGACCGGGACCGCGCGCAGCCGGTTCGTGCCCTGGACATCATGAGCGTCGCCGGGCCACGGGCGATACCGACGACCCCGGTCGCGGTGCTCCTGCCGATGATGGCGGATGGCGACGTCGATGCGGTTCCGGTCCTCGACAGGGGCAGGATTGTCGGGATTGTCACGCGGACGGACCTGATTGCCGCCCTCGCACGATCAAGCCTGCAGGGCGGCGCCGCGTGAAGGCCGCCTCGCTCAGGCCGGCTCGAACGGTTGATCTTCCGAACTCTCGACTTTCTGGCGGCCTGCAACGGCAACATTGTCGATCAGACGGACACCATCCAGCCAGGCAGCCAGGAAAAGACGTGCGGGACGGTCGGCTTTTGTCATCAGCTGAAAGTCAGGGTCGCTGCGCAGTTCGAGATAGTCGATGCTGTCGAAGCCGGCAGAGAGCAGGGCTTCCCTTGCCGTATCAAGGGCCTGCGCGGGGTTTTCGCCCCGGGCGATGGCCTTCGCTGCGGTTGTCAGAACACGGCCGATGACCGGGGCCGTTTCACGCGGTCCGGCGCCGAGCCGCAGATTGCGCGACGACATGGCAAGGCCATCGTCCTCCCGGATGGTGGGGCAGCCGACGATCTCCGTCTTCAGGTCGAGGTCGGTCGCAAGACGCTTCACCACCTGCAGTTGCTGGTAATCCTTCTCTCCGAAGAACGCACGGTCCGCGTCGGTCTGGAGCAGGAGCTTGGTCACCACCGTGGCGACCCCGTCGAAATGGCCGGGCCGGGTGGCGCCGCAAAGACCGTCGCTGACGCCGGAAACGGAGACCGTGGTGGCGAAGCCCTCGGGGTAGATTTCATCAGGCTCGGGAATGTAAAGCAGGTCGATGCCGAAGGGGGCGAGTTTCTCGGCGTCGCTCTCCTCGGTGCGGGGATATTTCGCAAGATCCTCGGGGTTGTTGAACTGGCGGGGGTTCACGAAAAGCGTGACGATGACGTGATCGGTTCTCGCCCGCGCCGCCGCGACGAGGCTCAGGTGCCCGGCATGCAGCGCGCCCATGGTGGGGACAACGCCGATGGTCTCGCCGGCGCGGCGCCAGGTCTCGGTCAGGGCGCGGAGCGCGGCCTTTTGGCGGATGATCTGCATTCATTCGGCTCCTTCATCAGTGAAGATATGACAGGCGGCGGGGAATTCGCGGGCGCGGACCTCGGCGGCATAGTCGCGGACTGCGGCACGGGCATCAGTGGCAAGCTGGGCGTAGCGTTTCACGAACTTCGGCTTGAAGTCATCGAAGAGCCCAAGCATGTCGTCGATCACGAGGATCTGCCCGTCGCATCCGGCCGAGGCACCGATGCCGATGGTCGGAATCGGCAGGTCGGCGGTGATCCGGTCGGCGAGGGCGGCGGGGACCTTCTCCAGCACGATGGAGAAAGCACCGGCCTCTGTCACTGCGGCTGCGTCTTGCAGGATGCGCGCCGCGTCCTCGCCCTTGCCCTGCACCCGGTAACCACCGAGGGCGTTCACCGCCTGCGGGGTCAGGCCGATATGGGCCATCACCGGAATGCCCCGGTCCGTCAGGAAACGGATGGTCTCGGCCATGTGACGACCGCCTTCGAGCTTTACCGCCCCGGCGCCGGTCTCGGCCATGATCCGGGCGGCGCTGCGCAGGGCCTGGGCGGGCCCTTCCTCGTAGCTCCCGAACGGCATGTCGACCACCATGAGCGCGCGTTCGAGGCCGCGGGCCACCGCCTGGCCGTGCAGGATCATCATTTCGAGCGTGACCGGCAGGGTGGAGGGCAGGCCATGCAGCACCATGCCGACGCTGTCTCCGACAAGGACCACATCGCATTCCGCATCGGCGATCCGGGCGACAGGCGTGGTGTAGGCGGTCAGACAGACCAGCGGCGTACCGCCCTTTCGGGCGCGGATGTCACTGGCGGTCAGGGCCTTCTGGGGGGCGGATTGGCTCATCTGAATCCTTTCTCTGGACGCTCGGGCAGGGACATACGGCGTCACGGTCTATTGTGCAACCGCAGCGTAATATTGTTGCGCAAAGAATGGTTTTTTCTTTTCAATTCAGAAATCCAACCCCAGGTCCAGGGTCTGCGCCGAATGCGTCAGCGCCCCGGAGGAAATGTAGTCGACGCCCGTCGCCGCGACTTCGGCGATCCGGTCCAGCCGCATGTTGCCCGAGGCCTCCAGCACCAGACGCCCGGCTGTCATCGCCACCGCCTCGCGCAGGGTCAGGGTGTCCATGTTGTCCAGCAGAACGACATCGGCACCACCCTCGTCCAGCACCTCTGCCAGCTGGTCCAGCCGGTCGACCTCGATCTCGCAGCGCACCATATGTGAGGCCTGCGCCTTTACCGCCTGCAGCACCGGGCGAATGCCGCCCGCCGCCGCGATATGGTTGTCCTTGATCAGGATCGCGTCCGACAGCGAGAAACGGTGGTTGAACCCGCCGCCATGCAGCACTGCCTGTTTCTCGACCAGCCGCAGGCCGGGGGTGGTCTTGCGGGTGCAGGTCACGCGGGTCGCGGTGCCTTTCGTTTCCGCCACAAAGGATGCCGTCATCGTCGCGATCCCCGACAGCCGCCCGGCAAAGTTCAGCGCGACCCGTTCAGCCGACAGGATCGAGGCCGCGGCGCCCGCGATCTCTATCAGCAGATCGCCCGGCCGGATCGCGTCGCCGTCGGTCTTGTGTGCCGTAACCACAAGCGACGGATCCACCAGCCGGAAGGCCAGCGCCGCCACCTGCAGGCCCGAGACGACACCCGCCTCGCGCGCATTCAGCCTTGCCGTGTAGCGTGTCGTTGCCGGGATCACCGTGCGGGTGGTGATGTCGCCATAGGTTCCCAGATCCTCCAGCAACGCGGCGCGGACCAGCGGTTCCAGGATCAGGTCGGGCAGGGGGGTGGTATTCATGCGGGCTCCTTTCGGGCCTGGGCGCGGATCTGTTGCGCCTGTGCAAGCGTAAAGAAGGATCTCTCGCCGGTTTCGCCCCGGACCTCGGGATGGTCCGAGCGGAAATGCGCCCCCCGGCTTTCTTTGCGGGCAAGGGCGGCGGCGGCGATCATCGTGGCGGTTGCGGTCATGTTCAGCAGGGCGTCGCAGCCGGGCTGCGCGGTCTCGATCGCGACAATCGTGTCAAGTGTGCGGCGCAGGCCGGCACCGGTGCGGATCACGCCGGCGCCCTCGGTCATCGCCTGCCGCAAACGGGCGACAAGCGCCGGATCGGGTTCCCCGGCGGGGGCGAGGTCGGGCAGCAGGACCGGTGCGGCATCACCCGCGTCCAGCCCCTTTGCTATCGCATCCGCGCAACGCCGCCCGTAGACCAGTGCCTCAAGCAACCCGTTCGACGCCAGCCGGTTCGCGCCATGCAACCCGGTCGAGGCGACCTCGCCACAGGCCCAAAGACCGGGCAGGGTGCTCGCCCCCTCGGCATCCGTCGCGATCCCGCCCATGTGGTAATGCGCGGCAGCGGCCACCGGGATCGGCTGCGTCACCGGGTCGAGGCCCGACGCGCGGCAGGCGGCGGCAACCGCCGGGAAGTCGGTCAGAATGCGTGCGCCAAGGGCCGCCCGCGTGTCCAGCGCCGGGGCCAGCCCGGCCTGCGTCTGGGCAAAGACGGCGCGTGCCACGATGTCGCGCGGTGCCAGTTCGGCGTCCGGATGTGCCGCCCGCATGAAGCGTTCGCCATGCCTGTTGATCAGCGTCGCGCCTTCGCCGCGCAGCGCCTCGGTCGCCAGCGGCGCAGGGTCGGGACCTCTGGCAATGGCCGTGGGGTGAAACTGCACGAACTCCGCATCGGCGATAACTGCCCCCGCCCGCGCCGCCATGCCCAGCACCTGCCCGCGGATGCGCGGCGGGTTGGTTGTCAGCGCATAGAGCCCGCCCGATCCGCCCCCGGCCAGCAGCACCGCCGCGCCGCGCAGCACAACCGAGCGCGACAGCCCGCCCGAGCAACGCGCGACCTTGACGCCGCGCACGCGGCCATCCTCAACCACCAGCCCGGCGGCAATCACGCCTTCCAGCACCTGCACATGGGGTGCTGCGCGGACCTGCGCGGTCAGGGCCTGCATGATCTCGGCCCCGGCCTGATCGCCCCGGACCCGCACGACACGGGCAAAGCTGTGCGCCGCTTCGCGCGACAGGATGTAAGCGCCTTCCGCGGCCCGGTCGAAGGGCGTGCCCAGCCCGGTCAGGTCGAGGACATGCGCCCGCGCCTCGGCTGTGACCGCCTGCGCCACCTTGGCATCCACGGTCCCCGCCCCGGCCCGTACCGTGTCACGCGCATGCGCCTCGGCGCTGTCTGCAGGGTCCATCGCCGCCGCCACGCCGCCCTGCGCCCAGGCCGACGATGCCCCGGAGCCCAGCGGCTCGGGCGAGATCATCAGGACGGGATGCGGGGCAAAGCGCAGCGCCGCATATAGCGCCGCCAGGCCGGCCCCGACGATCAGGACGCGGGGAGTGTCGATTGGGGTCATCGGATCAGCCGGACAGCTTCCGCGACAGGTCGATCATGCGCTGCACGGCGACACGGGCCTTGTCGGCGACAGCAGCCTCGACCTCGACCGCGCCCTGCATGCTGTGCAGCGACCAGAGCACCTTTTCCAGCGTGATCTTCTTCATGTAGGGGCACATGTTGCAGGGGCCGACAAAATCCACATCCGGCAGCGCGTCCGAGATGTTGGAGGCCATCGAGCATTCCGTGACCAGCATCGCCTTCTCGGGCCGCTGGGCGGTGACATAATCGATGATGCCGCTGGTCGAGCCCGAGAAATCCGCCTCGGCCACCACATCGGGCGGGCATTCGGGATGCGCGATGATGCGGGTGCCGGGGTGCCATTCGCGAAAATCGCGCAGGTCCTGGGCGGTAAATCGTTCATGCACGATGCAGGACCCGTCCCACCAGACGATGCGCTTTTCCGGCACCTGCTGCGCGATGTTCTGCGCCAGGTACTTGTCCGGGGTCATGATGACCGTATCGCTTTCCTGCGCGCGCACAATCTGCGCCGCGTTCGACGAGGTGCAGCAGATGTCCGACGCCGCCTTCACCTCGGCGGTGGTGTTCACATAGGTGACGACAGGCGCGCCGGGGTATTTCGCGCGCATCTCGGCGATCCCCTCGGCGGTGATGCTTTCGGCCAGCGAACAGCCCGCTTCCATGTCGGGGATCAGCACCGTCTTGGAGGGGTTCAGGATCTTTGAGGTTTCGGCCATGAAATGCACGCCGCATTGCACGATCACGTCAGCCTCGACCTTCGTGGCCTCGATCGCCAGCTGCAGGCTGTCGCCCACCACGTCGGCGATCCCGTGATAGATCTCGGGCGTCATGTAGTTATGCGCCAGGATCACTGCGTTCCGCTCGGCTTTCAGTTTGTTGATGGCTGCGACATAGGGCGCAAAGACAGCCCAGTCGGGCGGTGCCACGACGCGATCCATGCGGGCATAGATCCCTGACATCTCGGCGGCGAGGTCGGGGGAGGGGGTGAGATCGTAGTGATCGGCGAGTTCGGCGCGCAGCGCGAATTGATCGAGCAAGAGCGGGGGTCCTCAGGTTATTGCGTGTCGCCATTCCGGGCGTGGGCTAAGGGCTGTCTACGGGCAGGTTGACGTAAGGGCAAGCTGGCGATGGCGCAATATTTCAATGACATACGCTAACATGTGCGGGGGTTCGCCGATCCGCCGCCTGTTTCTGCACGATCTACTTAGCGTCGTGAAAAATTACCCCAAGCGTATGCCTTGTTCCGCTTCTGAGCCGGCTCACCCCATGCCGCATGTTTACCCGGTAGTCGCGTTTCGAACCCGCGACAGGGCGATTGCGCACTGCAAAGACAACTGCATCCCCCTGCGCCAGTGAAACGACTTCTGCGCGGCTCTGCATGCGCGGTCTTTGCTCTGTCAAAACGAACTCTCCGCCGGTGAAGTCCTGTTCGGGGCGGGACAGAAGGATCGCCATTTGCAACGGAAACAGCAGATCTCCGTATACGTCCTGATGAAGACAGTTGAAGTCGTTTTCCACATATTGAAGAAGGAGCGGCGTCGGGCGTGTTTGACCGGCGCCGTGGCATTGCGCAATGTAATCTGCATGCTCCGAGGGAAACCGGGGGTCCAATCCCATCCGTTCGTTCCATTCATTGGCGACAGGCACAAGCTTTTGGTAGATTTTTTCGCGCAGCGTTACGATCAGTCCGGGCAGCGGATAGGAAAAATACTTGTACTCTCCCCTGCCAAAGCCATGGCGTGCCATGTGAATATGACTGCGGAACGGTTCATCCTTGGGATACAGCCCGGCCAGCTCTTCGCATTGCTCAGGTAACAGCAGCCCTTTGAGCGTAGCGCAGCCGAAGGTGTTCAGCTCAGCCGCAAGGCGCGTGTCCGATATCCCGGCAATGCGGTTCAGGAGCGGTTGATTCACGGTCATGCTCAGGTCACTCCGCTTTCCGCTCTGCCTGCAGGATTGCGCTTTTTCTTTCCACGCCCCAGCGATACCCGGACAGGCCGCCGTCAGAGCGGACGACGCGATGGCAGGGAATGGCGACAGCGATATTGTTGGCACCACATGCCTGTGCCACGGCCCGGGATGATTTTGGTGCCCCTATTCTTTCGGCAATTTCGCTGTAACTTGCCGTGGTTCCGACCGGGATGTCGCGTATTGCTTCCCAGACGCGTTGCTGAAAGGCGGTTCCCTGAATATCGAGCGGCAGGTTGAACCCGTATTTCGGATCGTCCACAAACCGGACGACATCGGCGATCAAAGCCCGGTAATCAGGGTCATCGCCAATCAGATCGGCTTTGGGAAACCGCTTCTGCAGATCGTCTGACACCTGCTCTGCTGTGTCGCCCAACAACATCGCGCAGACGCCTTTGGCGCTGCTGGCGACAAGAACGGAGCCAAGAGAACACTCTCCAATTGCAAACAGGATTTTCACGCCTTGCCCTCCCTTTCGTACAAGCTTTGGTGTCATGCCAAGTGCTTTGGTTGCATTTTCGTAGAAACGGCTGCTGGAGCTGTATCCGGCATCGTAGATCGCCGTGGTGATTGACCCGTCGCCCGAACCCACGATGTCACGGAATCGTTTCATGCGATGGGCGCGCGCGTAGGCTTTGGGTGTCACTCCCGTTGCCGCTTTGAATGTCCGCTGGAAATGAAACGGGCTCAGGCCGCTTTGCCGCGCTAGCTGGGCCAGACTGGGTTCTTCCCCGGCCTCTTCGATCATGCGGCACGCCTTCGAAACAAGGGAAGCCGTTTGTTCCTTCGGTGATTGCCGGGTCGGATGGCAGCGCAGGCATGCGCGAAAACCATCTGCCTCGGCCTGTTTGCTTGAGGCGTAAAAAGCGACATTCCGGCGCTTGGGACGCCGCGATGGACAAGCGGGGCGGCAATAAACACCCGTCGAATTCACAGCGTAGAAAAATTTCGGATCAGGTGCCTGTTCTCGTCCAAGAACAGCCTGCCACAGAGTATCGGTTGCCTTCAGTGCGTGTTCCATCCTACAGCCCTTTCCGCTGTTTTCTCTTTGCTTCTGTTTTGAGTTAAGTCGAAACGGGCCATCCGGCAGCCCGCTTCTTGCGCATAAATGCGTCAGATTTTGTTGACCGACACGCCGCCATCGACAACCATTGCGGTGCCGGTAACGAACCGGGAACTGTCAGAGGCGAGAAACACTGCGGCCTCGGCGATCTCTTCGGGATCGGCCACGCGCTTCAGCGCATGCAGCGCGCTATAGAACGCCATCTGATCCGGATCGGAATCCAGGTCGCCCAGCATTGGCGTATTTGCAGCGCCCGGCAAAATCGAGTTTGCCCGTATGCCGTCGGCGCCATGCTCAACGGCCAGCACCTTCGTCAAGCCGATCACCCCTGCCTTGCTCGCCGCATAGGCACCCATTCCCGGGAACGCCGTTGTGTAGCCAATGACGCTTGACGTGAAGATGATCGAACCTGATCCATTGCGCTTCATCGCCGGGATCTGGTGTTTTGCCGCAAAGAAGGCGCTGGTCAGGTTTGTCGAAAGCACCCCCTGCCAATCCTCGTTTTCCATCTCGGGGACAGTCGCGGATTTCCCCGTGCCAGCGTTGTTGAAACTTGCATCCAGACCGCCCCAGGTGTCCTCGGCCAACTCGACGAGCGCCCTGTTATAGTCCTCGTCACATACATCGCCCGGCAGGCAGACGGCGTTCCCGTTGCTTTGATTGATCTGCCCCGCGATGGTGTTGAGTTCTTTTTCGCGGCGCGCACCGAGTACAAGCCTGGCTCCTTCTTTCGCAAATTTGAAAGCAGCGGCGGCACCAATCCCGCTGCTCGCACCGGTGATGATTACGATTTTGTCTGTTAGTTGCATCATATGTCTCCTGAACTGATGTCCGGGGACTGAATGCAGCGGGATGGCCCGTCAAAATATCCGGTTCTTGTTGTCGAAGCAATTTTCCCGGATCGAAACGAAAGTTCTTATGCGTCTGGCTGGCGAATTTTCCGAAAGGTAAGGTTGATCCGGGCCGACGACACTTTCTTGCTCTTCGGCAGGCTGTGCAACCAGTGCGTTTGCGTCGTCCCACGCATGGTCAGAAGGCTGCCGTGTTCCAAAACCTGCGATACAGTCGCTTTTGTCTGTTTATGCTTAAATGCGAATTTGCGCGCTGCCCCGAAGCTTACCGAACCAATGGTCCCGTTTCGGACAAGGTCTTTCTCGGCATCGCTGTGCCATGCCATACCCTCGCTTCCATCTTGGTAAAGGTTCAGCAGGCAGGAATTGAATGTCTCGCCGCAGGTCATCTCTACTTGCTTTTTGAGCGCCAGTAACAGCGGCGTCCAGTGTAACGCGGTTTTGGTGACTTTCGAGTAGGTGTATGAATAGGCGGCGTCTGCGTACCATGCCACCTGGCGTTTGGTGGTGATCCGCTTGCCAAAGATGACGGCTTCGTCGTGATGCCATGCGATATCGTCCTGCAAGGATCCTAGATAAAAGTCTGCTTCGGCTTCGTCAAAAATCGGTCCGTAGTATTCAACGATTCCATCCCGGGGCAACAAGTTCCTGCGGGCGTTGTCGGTTCTGGCAAATAGATCCGTCATCAATCTGACTCTCTGGCTTTCGAAGGCATGAAGCCGGTAGCAGCGCTGCGGAAACAGGAAAATTCAATCCGTTTCTTGCGGTCAAAATCACTTTTCTGATCATAAGGAGCCGTCGCATCAGCCAACCCATTTGGCCAAAGCCGCGTTTACATGCGCGACAGCCGGTCCTCATCGTCCACGACCTTCAGATCGCAGCCTTCGCCTGTCCATTTCCACAGAACGATGTTCAGGGCGTTCGGTGGCGCGCCCTTTGCATAGCTTGGGACAAGGATACCGGCAAAACCCTCCGCGATTAGATTTCGCGCGAAGTCCTGTGTCGGCACCGCGTGCCCGTCGAGCATTTTCATCCGCCAGCCCGGATCGGCGAGTGCGTCGTTCGACATGCCCCAACGGGCAAGTTGCTGCGCATCGCGGGTGTCGAAAACCGGCCTCAGATCGGCGGTGTAGGACACAAGAACCGTAGGCTGCAGGCTGCCGGCCTGATTGGCTTCGCGCAGGGCCGTGGTTGGATCAAGCGCGGTATAAAGCGCCGACGTCCCTTTGGCGTTCAGACGCCCACCATGAAGCTCTGCGCCACGGCCAGACAGCGGCGCGCGGGCATAGACCGGATTCAGCGCGCGGTAGAGCGGCCCCTTGTAGCGCCCGTCGCTGAGGGGCATCAGGCAAAGACACCTGCGTCGACCGCGTCGATATATTCGAGAACCTGTTGCGCCTTGCCTTCCTGCACGAGCTGCATCGCGGTCCGGCCATCGAATCCGGGCAGGGGCTCTGACCGATACCAGGCATACGCCATCAGCTCCGACCCAAATCGGTGCTGGACCTTGTTGAGCACTTCGACCAGCTCGCGCAGACGGCGCTGTGTCTTGTCCGAATTGATGCGGGTGCGCCGCTGCAGCGCGTCTTTGCCAAGGCCGACGGTCATGGCGATTTCTTCCGCAGATGTGCGGAGCGCGGCGGCGATCTTGCGCGGTTCGAATTGCCCGCCAACGGCAACGGTTGTGATCTGCATGACAGCAGCCCTCATATCGGTTATATTGACAGCATATAGCGTCAAAATCACCGTTGTGCAAGGTCTGAGGCACCTTTTGGCCGGGCAGGGGTGGCGGGCCGGAATTGTACGTCAGCCCGCTTCGGCAGCGTCAAGTTCCTGACGCAGGCGTTTTTCGGATTCCGCCTTGGGCACAGAGAACCGGGCCAGCAGCAGATAGGCAACCGGCGTGAGGTAAAGCGTGGAGAGGGTGGCCAGCCCCAATCCGCCAACGATCACCCAGCCCAGTGCCTCGCGCGCCTCGGCGCCGGCCCCGGCAGACAGGATCAGGGGCACGCCCCCCAGCACGGTGGAGGTCATTGTCATCATCACCGGGCGCAGCCGGATGGTGGAGGCATCGAGGATCGCGGCATGCACATCCTGCCCCTTGTCGCGCAGCTGGTTGGCGAATTCGACAATGAGAATCCCGTTCTTGGCCATGATCCCGATCAGCATGACCAGGCCGATCTGGCTGTAGACATTCAGGCTTTGCCCCGTCAGCAGCAGGGCAAAGACCGCGCATGCCAGGCCCAGCGGCACGGTGGCCATCACCACCACCGCCGAGATGAAGCTTTCGAACTGCGCCGACAGCACCAGGAACACCACGAGGATGGCAAAGCCGAAGGTGATGAACAGGCCGCCATTGGTCTGGTCCAGTGTGGCGGCCTCGGCCAGCGGCACGATGCGGTTATGTTCGGCGAGGATTTCATCGCCGATGCGGTCGACCTCGGCCATGGCGTCGCCCAGCGACAGCTCGGGCGTGAGGCCTGCCGTCAGTTCGACAGAACGGTTCTGCCCCTCGCGGTCCAGTTCCGGGGCGACGGCGCGTTCCTCGAAGGTGACAAAGCTGGACAGCGGGATCATCTGGCCGTTGCCCGCCTGCATGAAGATGTTTTCCAGATCGCCCGAGTCGTTCACCGGGTCCGAGGTGGACAGCATCTGCACCCCGAAGTTGGTATCTCCGATAAACACCGAGGCGACCTCGCGCCCGTCCAGCACGGCTTGCAGCGCCTGGCCAAGACCGGTGATGTCGACCCCCAGGTCGGCGGCCAGTGTCCTGTCGATCTGCACAAAAAGCTGCGGCTGCGTGCGTTCGTATTCCAGCCGTACCTGGCCCATGGCCGGGTTCTGGCTGAGCTTGTCCACCATGGTCTGCGCGACTTCGGCCAACTGGTCATAGTCGTTTCCGGTGATGGCAAAGGCCAGCCCGCGCCCGGCACCGCGAATGCCCAGCGAATTGGGCTGGATGGCAAAGGCGCGGACGCCGATGATGTCCCGCAAACCGGCGTTGATGTCGTTCACGATGTCCTGCTGGCTGCGTGTTCGTGCGTCCCATTGGGACAATGTGAAGACCATGAATCCGCGGTTGGAGGCCCCAAAGCCGGTGATCGAAAAGACATTGGTCACTTCACCCGCATCCTGAAGAGGTGCCACTGCATCCTCGATTTCGCGCATCTTGCCCTGGGTATATTCCAGCGACACCCCCTGCGGAGCGGTGACGCTGAGCAAGGCCACGGCGCGGTCCTCGCGCGGGGTCAGCTCCTGCCGGATGCCGCCGGCCATCAGGGCCGCGGTGGCCGCGACAAAAACCGCGATCAGGACGATGACAAAGGGCATGGCCAGCGCGCCGCGCAGGGTTTTTTCATAAAGGGTGAACAGACGGTTGCCGAGCCAGATCATCGGGCCGCGCGGGTTTTCCGGCGGCGCTGCGGTCAGCAGGCGGCTGGCCAGCACCGGACAAAGGCTGAGCGCCACGACGGAGGACAGCAGGACCGCCATGGCCAGGGTAAAGCCGAATTCCCGGAACAGCCCGCCCGCCTGACCCGGCAGGAAGGACAGCGGGACAAAGACGGCGGCCAGCGTTGCGGTGGTGGTCACCACGGCAAAGAACACCTGCGCCGTGCCGTTTACCGCTGCGGCGCGCGGCCCCATGCCAAGGGTTCGTTGCCGCACGATGTTTTCCAGAACGACAATGGCGTCATCCACCACCATGCCGGTGGCCAGCACCAGCGCCAACAGGGTCAGGATATTGACAGAGAAGCCCACCAGGTAGATCGCCGCGAGCGTGCCGATCAGGGAAACGGGCAGGGTCAGTGCGGGGATCAGCGTGGCGCGGAAATCCCGCAGGAAAAGAAAGATCACCGCGACCACGATGGCCACCGCAAAGGCCAGTGTCTTGAGCACCTCCTCGATGGAGCCGGAGATGAAGATCGCATCGTCGGAAGTCACAAAGATGTTCACGTCGTCGGGCAGGGTCCGGTTCAGCTCATCCACCACGGCGCGCACGTTCTCGGAGATTTCGAGCGTGTTCGACGTGGCCTGCCGGATGACGCCGATGCCCATGCCCTGCTGTCCGTTCGCACGCAAGATCGTTTCGCCCGGCGCCGGGCCCAGCGAAACGCGGGCAATATCGCCCACCGTCACGTTTTCCCTGATTTCGAGCGCCTCGAAAGCCTGCGCGGTTGCCACGCTGGCCGTGGTGCGCACGTTGATGGACTGGCGGTCTCCCGACAGGTCACCGGCGGGGGTGTCATAGGCCACGTCGGCCAGCCCGCGCTGCACGTCCCCCAGGGTCAGGCCCCGGCTGGCCAGTTCCAGCAGGTCGATGTCGACCCGAAAGATCTGTTCCCGGTCGCCGTAGATTTGCAGGTCGGCCACGCCATCGACAGAGATCAGCCGGTCCTCGATCCGGTCCTGAACGATCTGGGTCAGTTCCTGCGGTGACCGCCCGGTGGAGGTGACGGCGATCCGCATGACCGGCTGGGCGTTTGCGTCCGCCTTGACAATCTGCGGCTGCTCCGCCCCCTCGGGAAGCTGGTTTGCGATCCGGGCCACCGCATCGCGTACATCGGTCGCTGCCACGTCGATATCAACCGAGTCGTTGAATTCGAGCGTCACGCGGCTGCGGCCAAAGCGGGAGTTGGACGAGATCGACCGCACACCCGAGACGCGGCCCACGGCACCTTCGATGCGGCCCGTCAGTTCCTGGTCTACCGCCTCGGGCGAGGCACCGGAGAACTGGGTGGTGACGGTGACCACCGGGCGGTCCACGTTCGGCAGCTCCCTGATCTCGGCACCGAAAAGACCCGCAACACCGGCCAGCACGATCAGCGCGTTCAGAACGAAGGCCAGGATCGGCCGGCGCACAAACAGCGCGGTGCCCGGTGCGCGTGGTTCCGGCGTACTCACAAGGTTTCCTTGCCGGTCTGGCCGTCTGCTGTGGCCGGGTCGTTGACCGGGCTGACCTCTGCCCCGTTGCGCAGGGTTTGCACGCCTTCGGTCACGACATTCTCGCCCGCCGCCAGCGCGTCGGCGCGGATCAGAACGGAATCACTGTTGCGCTGTGCGATGGTCACCGGGACCTGTACGCTCTTGCCGCCGCGCACGGCCCAGACAAATGGCCCGTCGCTGGACCATTGCAGCGCCAGCGGGGGAATCGACAGGTAGCTGTCGCCGGGGAAGGTCATGGCCACCGAAAACGCCATGCCCGCGCGCAGCGTGTCATTGCTGTTGGCGACACGGCCCTGCACCAGCAGGGTCCGGCTGGTCCGGTCCACTACCGTGTCGATGGCGGCCACTTCGCCGGTCAGGACGGTATCGCGCAGACCCAGCGGCATGACGGTGATCTGCTGACCCGGCCGTATCTTGCCCACGACCCGTTCCGGTACGCGGAAATCTATCAGGATGTCGGAGCGGTCGGTGATTGTTGCCAGCACGTCCTGCGCGTTCACGCGGTCGCCGACTTCGACATCGGTGATGCCGACCCGGCCCGAGATCGGCGCGGTGATCTGGCGCTGCGACAGGTCGAACTGCGCTTTGCGCACGGCCAGCTCGGCACTGCGCAGGGCCACTTCGGTTTCCCGCAGGCGCACTTCCGTCACCGCACCGGTGGATGACAGCTGTTTGATCCTGGTCTCTTCGCGCTGCGCCTCGTCAAGGTTGATCTGCGCTTGCTCCAGCGCGATCTCTTCTTCCTCGTCCAGCAGGCGGGCAAGCACGGTTCCTGCCTCTACCGCGATGCCCGGCGACAGGTTCAGTTCGGTGATGACCCCCACCGCATTGGAACGGACGGTGACCGACCGTTTTGCGCGCCCGTCGCCAATCGCGGTGATCCGGTCCGCGATCGCGGTTTCCCCCACCGTGGCAATCGTGACATTGGCCGGGCCGCCGCCGCCACGCGGCCGCTCCTGTTGTGTCGCGGCCTCGGCCTGAGGAAGCTGGATGCCCAGCAGGTCGGGAATGCCGCTGCGTTCAATCAGGGGGCGGGCCGCTGGAACATAGATGATCCAGACATAAAGGCCTGCACAGAGCACAGCCAGAAATATGAGTGTTTGTTGCAGGGCTTTCATCGGTGGTTTTGCTATCTCAGGTCAATGCGGGCGAAGCTTAACCCGTTCTTGCGGGGTAAGCATCATAATCATTAGGGTAAGGTGCGATCTGACGGATCACGCTTTTGTCAGACGCAGATAGAGCCTTTGCAGGTCGGATCGGGGCAATCCGATCTTTTCCAGGTAGCCCCTGACGCCGCCATAGTTCCGGTCGATGTGATCCAGTGTTGCGGCTATGGCGGTTGCGGGGCTTTCCAGCAGTCTGGCATAGCTTTCCACATCACCGCCGCGCGCGCGGGACAGGTCCAGGAATTCTTCCACCAGATCGGGGATGAGATCGGCGGTCAGGGCATAATCCGCGATGATCTGGTCGCGGTCCACATCCGCGATGCCCAGCAGCAGGGCAGCAATGATCCCGGTTCGGTCCTTGCCCGCGGTGCAATTGAACAGCACGGCACCCTCAGGCAGTTCGGCCATGGTGGACAGGACCTTGCAGATCGCCGTGGCCCGCGTTTCCAGCGCTGCCAGGTAAAAGGTCAGCAGGGGATGGGCATCTGCCACTTCGGCGCGGGCCATTGCCTGCGGCGACAGGTCGTCAAACAGCGGCAGGTTGGCAAAGTGAACATCCGCAAAGGCGGCAAAGGGATTGGGCGCGCTTTCGACCTCATCCGGCGTGCGCAGGTCGATGACCAGGCGCAGACCCTCGTCGTAGAGCCGCGTAACATCTGCCGGGTCGAGCCGGTGCAGGCTGTCGGCGCGCAGGAACCGCCGCCAGGGGATCACCCCGCCGCCCGCGGTGGTGTAACCGCCCAGCTCGCGGATGTTATAGGCCCCCCGGACCGGCAGATGTCGCGACATCGGTCTCATGTGAACGCCAGCAGCCTCTTGCGGTCGATCATGCGCAACTCGCGCGCGGCGGGCGACAGCGGCACAAAGCTGACCGACAGGCCCGAGGGGCGCCATTCGCAGATGCCCATGCCGGTGCCTTCGACAATGCGCAGGCCGTCGGTTGCCAGCAGGTCGATGGTGGAATCCTGACCGTTGGAGATGACAATCGGAATGCCGTACCAGTGGTTGACCTGGTTGATGTGGATATGCCCCGAAAGGATACCGGCCACCTTCTGGCCCTGCAGCATCTCTGCCAGCCGTTCGGTCGCCGGCATGTCGATGCTGCCCCAGGGCAGGCCATCTGCATCCACGCGCGGAGGGTGGTGCATAACGATCAGACGCGGCAAGTCAGAGTGGCGCGACAGCGCATGTGCCAGAAAGTCGAACTGCGCATCGCAGATCGTACCGGCCACATGCCCCGGCTTCATCGTGTCCAGCGTGATCACATGCATCCCGCCATGCACGACATCGTGGAAATAGGGTGCGTCCGACCCCGCATTGCCAAGGACCTCGTGGAACGGCGCGCGTTTGTCGTGGTTTCCCAGGGCCATCACCAGCGGCGGGGCAAGCGGTTCCAGGATCTCTTGCAGCAAGCGGTAGCTGGCGGCATCGCCCATGTTGGTCAGATCGCCGCTGGCCACCACAAATGCGGGCTGCCGCTCCATCGCGTTGATCACCTGCACCACCCGCCTGAGCGTTTCCACCGCGCCGGATTTGTCGCTTGGGTCCGGCGATCCGGGGTGCGAGATGTGCAGATCGGTCAGGTGGATGAAACGGGTCATATGGATACTCCGGCGGCCTTGAGCAGGGTTTGCGTGTAGCTGTGGGCGGGTTGGCGCAGGATGCGGGCGGCGGGTCCGGCTTCCAGCGCCTTGCCATGCTGCATGACCAGCAGATGATCGCAGATCGAGGCGACAACCGCCAGATCATGGCTGATGAAAAGGATGCCCAGCCCCAGGTCGTCCTGAAGATCCATCAGCAGGTTGAGGATCTGCGCCTGCACCGACACATCGAGCGCCGAGACCGCTTCATCCGCGATCAGCAGGGCGGGACGGGTGACAATGGCGCGGGCGATGGCGATGCGCTGGCGCTGCCCTCCCGAAAATTCATGCGGGTATTTGTCGCCGTCGCGCGGGTGCAGGCCGACCTGTTCCAGCGCCTCGGCTGTGCGACGCGGAGTGTCCGCATCCACGCCGATGGCGCGCAGCGGTTCCGCGATGGACCAGCCGACGGTGCGGCGCGGGTCGAGCGATCCGAACGGGTCCTGATAGACCATCTGGAAGTGTCGCCGCTGGCGGCGCAGTGCCGCGGCAGACAGGCTGTGCAGGTCCTCGCCCTGAAACAGGATTTCGCCCGCGTCGGGTCTCTCGAACGCCATGACCATGCGCGCCAGTGTGGATTTGCCCGAACCGCTTTCCCCCACGACCCCCAGCGTTTCGCCCGCGCGGATGGTAAAGCTGATCTCATCCACCGCCGTCAGCACCGGCGCGGCACCCAGCAGCGTGTTGCGCGGCAGCTTGTAGCGCCGGGTCAGGTTGCGGGCGTCGAGCAGGGGGGCGGTCATCTCGTCCCTTCCGTCAGCAGATGGCAGCAGGCGCTGCGGCCCTGGCCGAGGTCGGTCAGGCCGGGGCGGGTGCTGGCGCAGCGCGCGATCTCGACCGGGCAGCGCCCCGAAAAGCGGCAGCCCTGCGGCAGGTCCGGCAGCCCTGGCACGGTGCCGGGGATTGTTGGCAGGCGCGGACGTTTGCCGCCCGGTGCGCGGGTCTGTGCGACGGGGTCGGGACGTGCCGCCAGCAGGCCGCGGGTATAGGGATGGGCCGGGTCGGCCAGTACCTGATCGGTGGGGCCGCGTTCGACCATGTCGCCACCGTACATGACCACGATGTCACGGGTCGCGCGGGCGACGGCGGCAAGGTCATGTGTGATAAAGACCAGTGCCATGTCGCGCTGGCCGGCCAGCCGCACCAGAAGGTCGGTGATCCGCAAGGCGATATTGGCATCCAGAGCCGTGGTCGGTTCATCCGCGATCAGCAGCGCGGGATTGCAGGCAAGCGCCAGCGCGATCAGCACCCGCTGGCGCTGACCTCCGCTGAGTTCATGCGGGAACTGGCGCATGCGGGCTGCGGGGTCGGGAATGCCGACCTCTTCGAACAGCGCCAGCACGCGGGCCTTTGCGGCCTGGCGGCTGAGACCCTCATGGACCATGATCGGCTCTGCCACCGTGTCGCCCACCCGCACCAGGGGGTTCAGCGCCGCCATCGGTTCCTGAAAGATCATGGCGACACGCCGCGCCCGCAGGTGTTGCCAGCTGTTCTCCTCTGCATGGGTCATGTCCTGCCCGTCGATGCGCAGCGCCCCGCTCAGCTGCGCGCCATCGGGGGCCATGCCCATCAGACAGAGCGCCAGCATGGTCTTGCCCGATCCGCTTTCTCCCACGATGCCCAGCCGGTCACCGGAACGGATCGTCAGCTTGGCATGGCGCAGGGCGGTGGCAGAGCCGAAAGCGGCGGAGAGATTGTCGAGCTCGAACATCTATCGCTCCCGCGCCAGCCGGGGGTCGGTCATGTCGCGCAGCCCGTCGCCCAGCAGGCCAAAGCCCAGCACGGCAACGACAATGCACAGGCCCGGATAGATCGCCAGTTGCGGGGCGAGATACATGAGCGTCTGCGCCTCTGACAGCATGCGGCCCCAGCTTGATGCCGGGGGCTGCGCGCCAAGACCGAGATAGGACAGCGCCGCCTCGGCTAGGATGGCGACGGCAAATTCGATGGTGGCCTGCACGATGATTGCGGCGGCGATGTTGGGCAGGATGTGATCGCGGCTGATGGCAAAGCGGTTCATCCCCGCCGCCCGCCCCGCCGAGACGTAATCCAGCGTCCAGACCTGGTTGGCCGATCCGCGCGCCACGCGGGCAAAGACCGGGATATTGATAAAGGCGATGGCCAGCACCGCGTTGGTCAGCGACGGGCCAAAGACTGCCGCCAGCATGATCGCGAAAAGAAGCGCCGGAAAGGCAAAGCCGAGATCGGCCAGCCGCATAACGCCGTCCTCCACCCAGCCACCGATGGCCGAGGCCAGCAGCCCCAGTGTGACTCCGACCGATCCGCCCAGCAGCACCGCGATCAGCGCCACCGCCATCGAGTTGCGCGCCGCCGCCATCAGCTGGCTGACCACGTCGCGGCCCAGTTGATCGGTGCCCAGCCAATGCGCGGCGGAGGGGTCCGCGAACTTGTCGCGGATGTTCATCGCAGTGGCATCATGCGGTGTCCAGACCAGCGACAGCGCGGCGGTGCCGACGACGAGCGCGACCAGCACCGCGCCGATGACGAAGTTGGCGGGCAGGCGGCGGCGGGTCATGCGCGTGCCTTCAGGCGCGGGTCGATCACCACGTAAAGCAGATCGACGACGAAATTCGCCGTGACCACGATGGCAGCAAAGAGCATCACCAGCGCCTGCACCGTGGGCAGGTCACGGTTGGAGATCGACTGGAAGATCAGCCGCCCGAGGCCGGGCAGGTAGAAGACGTTTTCGATGACGATAGTGCCGGTGACAAGGGCGGCGAACTGCATGCCGACGATGGTGACGATGGGCACCAGCGCATTGGGCAGGACGTGCCGCCACAACACCCGGCGGCGTGACAGCCCGCTGGCGCGGGCGGTGCGGACGAAATCCTGCCGCATGACCTCCAGCGCGGAGGACCGCGTGACACGGGCCAGCACCGCCGATTGTACCAGCGCCAGCGCGATGGTGGGCAGGATCAGCGACCGGGCTGCCGCGACCGGGTCGGACCAGCCGGCAAAGCCGCCCGGCGGCAGCCAACGCAGCTTGACCGCGAACAAAAGCACCAGCAGCATGGACAGCCAGAAGGCGGGTACGGCGATCCCGAGCTGGCTGAGGAACATCACGCCCCAGTCCCCGATCCTGCGGTGCCGCGCCGCGGCACCGATCCCGAGGGTCAGGGCGATGGCAAGCGTTGCGATCATCCCGGCGACCGCCAGCGCGACGGTCATGCCAAGCCGTTCGCCGATCAGGTCGGAAACCGGCACGCGGAAGGAATGGCTGATGCCGAAATCGCCCTGCAGCGCGTTCCATATCCATGAGAAATAGCGCGTCAGCAGCGGCTCGTTCAGGCCCAGCTGCTCGCGCAGGGCCGCCAGCGCGTCATCGGTGGCATCCAGCCCCAGGATGGTCAGCGCCGGATCACCCGGCAGGACATTCATGACCGCGAATACCACCACGGACACCGCGAGCAGTGTCAGGATGAAACCGGCGGTCCGGCGGAACAGGAAATACCACATGAAAGATTACAATCGGGCCGGGGGGCTGCGCGCGCCAAAAGCCCGCGCAGCCGGTCCTGTCAGCCGCCGTTGCTGACCCCCTTGAGGGGCATGTAGAGCACGGGTGAGGAGGACCAGTAGCCTTCGACCCCGGTGCGGAACACGCCCAGCAGCGGCAATTGGAACAGGAAGGCATGAACCGACTGATCTGACAGATATTGCTGCCCCTGCTTCAGCAGCTCGTCCCGTTTCGCCGGGTCGGCCTCCGTCTCGATGCTGTTCCAGAGCGCGGTGAATTCCGCGTCGTCATAGCCATAGAAGTAGTCCGGCCCACGCGCAAAGTTGCCCATGTCGTTGGGCGAAGTATGGGCGATGATCGTCATGTCGTAGTTCTTTTTCTTGTAGACCTCGTCGATCCAGAAACCCCATTCCACGTTCTCGACCTTTGCGTCGATGCCCGCGTTGGACAGTTCCTGCTGGATGATCTCGGCAGAGCGCATGGCATAGGGGAAGGGCGGCACGCGCAGGGTCATCGTGGTGCCTTCGACACCGGCCTCGGCAAACATTGCCTTTGCTTTCTCGGTGTCATGGGGATAGGCGCCAGTCAGGTCCACATAGGCGGTGCCATGCGGCGGATAGAAGCTGCCGATGGGCACGGCCTGGCCGTACATCGCACCTTCGATGATCTCGTCACGGTCGATGGCGGTGGCCACCGCGCGGCGCACCTCGATGTTGTCAAAGGGGGGCTTGGCGTTGTTCATTGCCAGGATCACCTCACCCTCGGTCGAGCCGATGTTCACGCGAAAGCGGGGATCGGCCTCGAACTGCGGCAGCAGTTCCGGCGCGGGAAAGCCGGGGAAGGCGTCCAGCTCCTCGGCCATCATCGCGGCGGTTGCGGCAGCAGGGTCAGAGATGAAGCGGAATTCGACCTTGTCCAGCGCCACGCTGTCCGCATCGCGGTAATCGGCGTTCTTGACCAGTGTCAGCCGGTCGCCGCGCGTCCAGCTGTCCAGCTTGAAGGGTCCGGTGCCGACGGGGTTGGTGTTGTTGGTATCCGCCGATTCAGGGGCGACGATGGAACTGTCGCCCTGGCCCATGTTGAACAGAAAGAACGCATCCTTGTTCTTCAGCTTGATCTCGACCGTCTGCGGGTCCAGCGCGGTGACGGAGGCGATGGGTTTGAAAATGTCCTTGGAGGGGTTCACACTGTCCTCGGCCATGGCGCGGTCGAAGGAGAACACCACATCCTCTGCGTCAAAATCGGTGCCATCGTGGAACTTCACCCCCGAGGCGAGTTTGAACGTATAGGTCAGGCCGTCGTCGGAGACCTCCCATTCGGTGGCCAGGTTCGGCCCGACCTGGCCGTTCTCGGCCACGATGGTCAGGGATTCGTAGACGTTCATCGTCAGCATGCCGTCGATGGAGGCGGTGGCATCCGCTGTCGGGTCAAGCGAGGTTGGTTCCTGCTGAAGGCCGACCACCAGCGTATCCGCCAGCGCAGACAGGGGTGCGGCCGTCAGGCCGACGGACAGGGCCAGAACGGACAGGGCGGGAAGTTTCGATAAGCCAGGCATGTGCAGAACTCCTTGCTGAGCATGAGGTGAGGGGCGGCAGCCACCCCGCATGACAGCAGTTTGCGCAGCAGGATCGGCCGGGTCAACGCAGATGCACAGGAATCGCGAAAACATCGCAAAGCTGAAACCTGCCTGGGGGTCAGCTCAGACGGCTTTTCAACAGGTCGCCGGTTCTGGCCAGGATCGGATAGCCGACCATGGAGAATGCCGTGTTGATCTGCTTGAGCGAACGCAGGGTTTCCTGGTGGATGCTGCTGGTTTCGATGCTTTCGGCAAGCCCCTCACGCAACCGGCCTAGGTGGTTGCGTTGCAACTTCTGTTCCACCGCGCGGACCTTTTCCTTGGCTTCGACAAGGTCGCGTGCCTCGGCCGGGTTCTGGTTCATCATCACGTTGAGTGCCAGATGCACGTTGCCCTGCACCCGGTCGAGAAAATCGTTGATCTCATCGCGGCCGACCTCGGAAAAGGCGACGCCTTCGCTCTCGCGGCGTTTGGCCAGCGTCAGCAGGCTGCGCACAATGGTGTCGGAGGCCGCTTCCAGCGCGGTGGAGATGCCCGCCAGTTCCATCGACCGTTTGCCCAGATCCTCGTCCAGACCGCCGCGGCCAAGCTGGGCAAGGTAAAGCTTGATCTCGAAGTGGATCTTCTTGACCGTCTTGTCCTGTTCGCGGATCGCTGTGGCGGCGGCGCTGTCCCAATGGTCATAGAGGGGGCCCGTGGCATTCAGCATCCCTTCGATCTTCTGACCCATGCGCAGCAATTCGCGGGCGGTGGAATCGAGGCCGCGGCCGGGGCGGTCCAATGCATTCGGGTCCAGCGCGCTGATTTCTGCCAGTGTGGAGGTCTCCTTGTCGGAGGCGCTTGTGATCAGTTTTGCGCTGAGCGCGGACAGCGGGTGGATCAGCCCGAGGGCCGCCAGCGCCAGGACCGCGTTGAAGGCCAGATGCAGGTTGATGGCCTGACGGCTGGCATTCGCCCCCAGATACTGCAGCAGATCAGGTTGTCCCGACAGGACCAGCAGCAACAGCACAGCACCGCCGCCGCGCAGCATCAGGTTGGCGCAGATCATCTGCCGCGCCGGGGCGGGGGAGGCGAGGGTGAGCACATAGGCGATGAACCCGCCGCCCAGGTTGGCCCCCAGTACCATGGCGGCGGCCCCTTCGACCGGCAGCAGCGATTGCGCGGCGAGCGTCACGAACAGCAGCACCGCCGCGACGCTGGAATGCACCGCCCAGGCAAAGAGTGCGCCAACCGCGAAGGCGGAGAAGATGTCGCGCCCGAGATAGGCCATGACCGCCTGTGTGCCGGTGCTGTGGACCATGGGTGCGGTGGCATCCCGGATCATGTCCAGAGACAGGAAGATCAGCGCCAGACCGATCAGGATACGCCCTGTCTGGCGCAGGGTTCCTGACTGCCCGCGCAGGAACAGCGCGACGCCAGCCAGCAGCAGCAGCGGGATGAGAAAGGACTGCCGGATCAGCAGCAGTTGTGACACGATGGCAGAGCCAAGGTCGGCCCCCAGCAGGATCGCCAGCCCGATGGCGGGGATCAGGCTGCCCTTGGCGACGAAATTGGCAACCAGCACCGCCACTGCGGTGGAACTTTGCAGGAAGACCGCGGCCAGGGTGCCGGTGCCCGCTGCCAGCAGCCGGTTGCGGGAGGCGCGGCGCAGCGATTGGCGCAGCTGGGTGGCGAAAGCACGCTCGACCCCCGTGCGCACCAGACGCACCGACCAGATCAGCAGCGCGGCAGCCCCGGCAATATGGAGCAGAAAGGAAAGGAGTGCGGGTTCTTGCAATGGAAGACTTTCAATGCTGGCGGGTCGCAGGCCGCAATACGGGGCCGGACGAGGGTTTGTAACAGGTTTGTAAAGATAGGCCAGACGCGTCATCTGTCGACGTCAAAGCCGGCACCAGATCTGCCGGATTGGCAGCGGTAACCCAAGCGGTGCGGCGCATTTTTCTGCCCGTTTCCACCCTGCCCCGAGGTTGGCCCCGGCGTCATGGAAAAATCCCCCGGCTTTGCAGAAAACGTCATAAATTCGTTACAGAACAGGAGGATACAACGCCGCGCGCGAAAGATGAATGATGTGTTGCCAGCACAGGTAGTTACCCACTACGCTGGCGCAGCCACTGAAAATGGGGGAGAGATGTAATGATGATGCGAAACACGATGATGGCCAGCGTTGCGGCCATGATGGCGGCGGCGCCTGCCATGGCGCAGACCGAGGTCGAGTTCTGGCACGCCTTTACCGGCCGTCTGGGCGAGCTGGTGGCGGAGCAGGTCGAAACCTTCAACAACGCACAGTCCGACTATGTTGTGACCGCGACCCACAAGGGCAATTATTCCGAGACGTTGAACGCAGGCATCGCCGCGTTCCGCGCGGGCGAACAGCCGGACATCCTGATGGTCTTCGAGGTCGGCACCGCAACGATGATGGCCGCCAAGGGCGCGATCAAGCCGGTTTATGAGGTGATGGCGGATGCCGGTGCCGATTTTGATCCCGATGGCTTTATCGGTTCGGTCAAGGGCTATTACACCACTGCCGACGGTCAGATGTTGTCGATGCCCTTCAACTCCTCCACGCCGGTGCTCTGGGTCAACCGCGATGCGCTGGAAGCGGCTCAGATCGACCCCGATGTGGACCTGAGCACCTGGGAGCAGGTGGGCGAGGTGCTGGATACGCTCAAGGCATCGGGCAACGACTGCCCGCTGGTCACCGCATGGCAAAGCTGGATCCATCTTGAGAACCTCAGCGCCTATCACAATGTGCCCTTTGCCACCGAGGCCAATGGTTTTGCCGGGCTCGATACCGAGCTGTCGCTGAACGGCCCGGTCCAGGCCAAGCACATCGGCACGATGGGCCAATGGGCCAAGGACGGCAAGTTCATCTACACCGGCCGGCGCAACGAAGGCGGTGCAAACTTCCGCAGCGGTGAATGCGCGCTCTTTACCGAAAGCTCTGCCGGTTATGCCGGGATCAAGTCGGAGGCGACTTTCGACTTTGAAGTGCGACCGCTGCCCTATTGGTCGGATGTCGAAGGCGCACCGCAGAACACCATCATCGGGGGTGCATCGCTTTGGGTAATGGCCGGTCAGTCGGACGAGGAATACAAGGGTGTTGCGACCTTCCTGAACTTCCTGTCCTCGCCCGAGATCCAGGCCAAGTGGCACCAGGACACCGGCTATCTGCCGATCACCCAGGCAGCCGCCGACCTGACCCGCGAGCAGGGCTTCTATGAGGCGAACCCCGGCACCGACATCGCGGTCACGCAGATGACAGCCAAGGAGCCGACGGAGAATTCCAAGGGTCTGCGCCTGGGGTCCTTCGACCAGATCCGCGGCATCATCGACGAGGAGCTGGAAGCGGTCTGGGCCGGTGACAAGGACGCGCAGGCAGCGCTGGACAGCGCGAAGGCACGCGGCGACGAATTGCTCCGCCGTTTTGAGCAAGCGAACCGCTGAACGGAACGGGATGGGCAGGTCAGCCTGCCCATCCTTCTTCTTTGCCAAGACGGGCAACAATGTGTTTGAAATGATCCTGACCGCTCCTGAAAACAGCGAATATGCGGATGACCTGCATGTCCGGATCGGGGTGGAACCAGAAGATGCATCGTTCGATCGTGACGTGTCGTATGCCGTCCATGAGGGCAGGATGCTGAGTGCCGATCTGTGGCACGCCGACAAGCCGTTCTGCGAGGTCCAGCATCCTGACGATGCCGTCGCGCGCCAGGGCCATCGCTTCGTCCGGTGCATAGCCGAATGCGATCTGCGATTTCAGCAAATGCGCATGGTGCAGGTCGAGATCGGCGTAGGCTTCTTCGGAAATTTCAATCGTCCAGGTCAAACGTGCCCGCCTTTTGGTCCAGTGTCCGCATCATGTTCTCGCGGAACGTCGACAACGGCACGAAGCCGCCTTTCGCGCGGCGTTCGAGCAGAGTGCGAAACGCCTCTTTCTCCGCCTCATATTCCTCGTCCTCCTTGCGCTTGGCCTCAAGCGCCTGCTGGATTACCGCGGAAGTCGATGAAAACCGGCCCTCGGCCACCTGTTTGCGGGCATATTCGGCCTGTTGATCCGAGATGGAGACGGAAATCTTGACGGTCATGGCTGAACTCCTTTCCGATAAAGTGCTACTCAGTCGCACCGGAGTCAAGTGATGGAAAAGCGCGTCACCTTCAAGGGCATCTGGCTGCCCCTTCTGCTGGTTCTGCCGCAGCTGATCGTCACGGCGGTCTTTTTCTTCTATCCGGCGGGGCAGGCGATCTGGCAGTCGCTGTTCATTCCGGACCCTTTTGGCCTGTCGATGCAATACGTGGGGCTGGGCAATTTCGAATATCTGCTGGGCAATGCCTATTACCGGGCAAGTTTTGTCACCACTGCGATCTTTTCCATCGCGGTGACCGTAGTGTCGATGGGCGTGGCGCTCTACCTCGCGGTGCTGGCGGACCGGCTGATCAAGGGATCGGGCGTTTACCGCACGCTGCTGATCTGGCCCTATGCGGTGGCCCCTGCAGTGGCCGGTGTGCTGTGGCTGTTCATGTTCAACACGCGGGTCGGCGTGGTGACATGGTACCTGGGCATGCTGGGATATGACTGGAATCATGTCCTGAACGGGGAAGAGGCGATGGGCCTTGTCGTCGTCGCCTCCGCCTGGGGGCGGATCAGCTATAACTTCCTGTTCTTCCTGGCGGGTCTGCAGGCCATCCCGCGCAGCGTGATCGAGGCGGCGGCGATTGACGGCGCGCGGTTCTGGACCCGGTTCCGTACCATTGTCTGGCCGCTGCTGTCGCCGACAACCTTTTTCCTGCTGGTGGTCAACATCGTCTATGCCTTTTTCGAGACCTTCGGCGTGATCCACACCATCACCAGCGGCGGTCCGCAGCAATCGACGACGATCCTTGTCTACAAGGTCTACAAGGATGGCTTTGTGGGGCAGGACCTCGGCTCTTCCGCGGCGCAATCGGTGATCCTGCTGCTGATCGTGGGGGCGCTGACCATCGTGCAGTTCAAGTTCATCGAGCGCAGGGTGCATTACTGATGGCAGGCATGGTCGAAAAACGCGGTCTTGGGCACTGGATGACCCATCTGGGGCTGATCGTCGGGTTGCTGTTTGTCTTTTTCCCGATCTGGCTGGCCTTTGTCGCCTCGACCGTGTCGCAGCCGGAAATCGTCAAGCCGCCGATGCCGCTTCTGCCGGGCGACCAGTTCCTTGAAAACTACCGCAAGGCGCTGGTGTCGGGCATCAATGCGCCGGTGGCGCTGATGATGCTGAATTCACTGGTGATGGCGCTGGGGATCACCATCGGCAAGATCGTGATCTCGCTGCTGTCGGCCTTTGCCATCGTCTATTTCAGGTTTCCGGGGCGGCGCCTGTTCTTCTGGCTGATCTTCCTGACGCTGATGTTGCCGGTGGAGGTGCGCATCGTGCCGACCTATGAGGTCGTCGCGAATTTCGGGATGCTCAACAGCTATTCGGGCCTGATCTTTCCGCTGATCGCCAGCGCCACGGCGACCTTCCTGTTCCGCCAGTTCTTCATGACCGTGCCGGACGAACTGGCCGAGGCGGCGCGGGTGGACGGGGCAAGGCCGATGCGGTTCTTCTGGGACATCCTGTTGCCGATGAGCCGGACCAACATCGCGGCGCTTTTCGTGATCCTGTTCATCTATGGCTGGAACCAGTACCTCTGGCCGCTGCTGATCACGACCGACCCGTCGATGAACACCATCGTCATGGGCATCAAGCAGATGTTCCCCAGTGGCGACGACATCGCCGACTGGCCGGTGATCATGGCAACTTCCATCCTGGCGATGATCCCGCCGGTGATCGTGGTGATCAGCATGCAAAAGCTGTTCATCCGCGGTCTGGTAGACAGCGAGAAATAACACATGGCGACAGTCAGCCTGAAGGGCATCAAGAAGACATTCGGCAAGACCGAGGTGATCCACGGGATCGACATGGAGATCGAGGACGGCGAGTTCATCGTGATCGTCGGGCCATCCGGCTGTGGCAAGTCCACGCTGCTGCGCATGGTGGCCGGGCTGGAAACCGTGACCGGTGGAGAGGTGCAGATCGGCGGCGCGCGGGTGAACGAGCGTGAACCGATGGAGCGGGACATCGCAATGGTGTTCCAGAACTACGCGCTTTATCCGCATATGTCGGTCTTCGACAACATGGCTTACGGCCTGAAGATCGCAGGCACTCCCAGGGCCGAGATTGCCGAACGGGTGAACGAGGCGGCGGCGCTGCTGCAGCTTGGCGATTACCTTGAACGGCGGCCGCGCGAACTGTCGGGCGGGCAGCGCCAGCGTGTGGCCATGGGCCGGGCCATCGTGCGCAAGCCTTCGGTGTTTCTGTTTGACGAGCCGCTGTCCAACCTGGATGCAAAGCTGCGGGTGCAGATGCGGCTGGAGATCAAGCAGTTGCAGCGCCGTCTGGGGGTCACGTCGCTTTATGTGACGCATGACCAGGTGGAGGCGATGACCCTGGCCGACCGGATGATCGTGATGAACGCGGGCCGCGCCGACCAGATCGGCGCGCCGCTGGAGGTCTATGCCAACCCGGCGACCGAATTCGTCGCCGGTTTCATTGGCTCGCCGCCGATGAACTTCCTGCCTGCCGGTCTGGCGACGGACGCACCGGAAGGGGCAAAGACGCTGGGCATCCGGCCCGAGAACCTGGCGCTGGCCGGGCAGGGGACCCGGGCCACCGCGATCTATAACGAGGCATTGGGGGCGGAAACACTGGTGCATGTGGATCTGGCGGATGGCACCCGCGCCACCGTGCGGCAAGACGCCTCTGTTCCGATGCCGCCGGAAGGTGCCGCGGTGAACCTCGAATGGCAGGACGCGGATCGGATATTCTTTGACACGGGTGGCAGACGGTGCTGATCATGGCGCCATTGAGAACCCTTCGGGTGTCACACCGCTGTCATATGTGAACACTACGACCCAGGAAGCCCGGCGCGGCCTGACCGCACCGGCACAATTTGGAGAAAATCATGAAAACCATGCTGACAACCGTTGCCGTCCTGGCGCTCTGCTCTGCCGCGCAGGCGGACACGCTGCGCCTTTTGACCTGGGGCGGCTATGCGCCCGAGAACGTGATCGAGATGTTCGAGGCCGAGACCGGCCATACCGTCGAAGTGACCAAGTCCAACAACGAGGAAATGATCGCCAAACTGCGCGCGACCAATGGCGGCGGTTTTGACCTTGCCCAGCCCAGCCAGGACCGCATCGCGGGCCCGCAGGCCGAATTCGGCATCTACAAACCGCTGGACATGTCGAAGATCGACGCCAGCCTGTTCATCCCTTCGATGCTGGAAGCGACCAAGGGCAACACCACGGTGGATGGTGAGATCTATGCCGTGCCGCATGTCTGGGGCACTTCGGGCCTTGTGGTGAACACCGCGATGGCGGCTGACGTGAAGGACTATACCGACCTCTGCAACGCCGATGTCGCCGGGAAAGTATCTTACCGTCTGAAGCGTCCGACATTGATCGGATTCGCCTATGCGATGGGACTCGACCCATTTGCGGCCTATGGCGATGAAGCGGCTTACAAGGCGATCCTTGATCAGGTCGAAGCCAAGCTGGTGGAGTGCAAACCCAACGTCAAAACCTATTGGGATGGCGGCGACGAGCTGAAGAACCTGCTGCGTTCGGGCGAAGTCGTGGCGTCGATGGCATGGGACACCGGCGGCTGGCAGCTGAACGACGATAACAAGGACATCACCTTTGTTGCCCCCACATCGGGTGCGCTGGGGTGGATCGACACCTTTGCTCTGCCGGCACGGGGCCGTGCCGACGATGCGGCCTATGCCTGGATCAATTTCGTGATGAAGCCGGAAATTGCGGCGATGATCACCGCGTCAGCCGGAAACTTCACCGCCTCGCAGGGCGGCGATGAGGGCGTGGACGACGCGCTGAAGGCCAAGTATCAGGCCAGCTTCCCGCAGGAAGCCATCGACAACATCAAGTGGTATCCGACGGTTCCGGCTGGCCTTGAGGCGCTGGAAGGTGCGGCGCTCGACCGGATCAACGCGGCCAACTGATCGGCCATGAAATGACGCAGGGGGGAGCGCGGCAACCGCGCTTCCCGCTTTTATTGAAGGCCTCCCATGTCCGAAACCCCAGACCTTGAATGCCGCGACATCTGCAAGAGCTTTGATGATTTCAGGGCGGTGGACAACGTCAGTTTCTCCGTCCCGCAGGGCAAGTTTTTCTCCATCCTCGGGCCGTCGGGCTGTGGCAAGACAACGCTGCTGCGAATGATCGCGGGGTTTCAGAAACCCACCAGCGGTGACCTGCTGATCAAGGGGCGGTCGGTTGTGGATGTGCCACCGAACAAGCGGCCCGTGTCGATGGTGTTTCAGCACCTTGCCCTGTTCCCGATGATGAACATCGGCGCCAACGTGGGCTTTGGTCTGCGCCAGCGCGGGGTGAACAAGACGGATGCCAAGAAACAGGTGGAGCGGGTGCTGGAGCGTGTCGGGCTGGCCGGTGTTGCGGACCGGGCTGTCAGTTCGCTGTCGGGCGGGCAGAAACAGCGTGTCGCCATCGCCCGCTGCATGGTGCTGGAGCCGGACGTGCTGCTGCTGGATGAACCGCTGGGCGCGCTGGATCTGAAGCTGCGCGAACACATGAAGATCGAGCTGAAGCAGTTGCAGTCGGAATTCAACACCACCTTTGTCTACATCACCCACGATCAGTCAGAGGCGCTGGTGATGTCCGACCAGATCGCGGTGATGAACCACGGTGTCTTTGAACAGGTCGGCACGGCGAAAGAGCTCTATTATGAACCGCAGACCGCCTTTGTCGCCGGGTTCGTGGGTGAGGCGAACAAGTTTGCCGCCACGGTCGAGGAAATGGGCGGCGGGCTGCTGACCCTGCGCAGCGAGGCGGGCAGGGTGATCACGGGCGTCGCGGCGGGGCAGGGGTTGGCCAAGGGCGACAGGGTGCGTGTCTTTGTCCGGCCCGAGGCGGTGCGTCTGTCGCGCGCGCCGCAAGACACCATCGGAAACGGGGGCGAGGGGACGGTGCAAAGCGTGCTGTTCAACGGGGCCAATTCGCAGGTGCTGCTGCGCGATGCGCAAAGCGGCGCAGAGATCAGCGTGGCCCTGCCGCAGACCGGCGAATTCCGCGACCTGCAACAGGGCGATACCGTTCATTTCCGCTGGGACGCGGAGCAGACGCGGGTCTATGCCGATGGCTGACCGATCGAAACTGACGTTCTACCTGCTGCTGGCCCCGCTGCTGCTGTGGCTGGTGACGCTGATCATCCTGCCCCATGTGGGCATGTTCATCGTCTCCCTGCGTGAGAAGGTGGGCGTCCGGGAATACGAGACCAGCTTTGCCAATTATGCCGTGTTCTTCAACGAACCGCTCTACTGGAACACCTTCGCGCGCACGGCCTATATGTCGATCGCCTCTACGGTGCTGACGCTGCTGATCGGCTTTCCGATCGCTTATTACATTGCCAAGCTGACGCGCGGGCGCAGCAAGACCACGCTGTTCCTGATGTGCCTGATCCCGTTCTGGGTCAGCGAGCTGGTGCGCACCTTTGGCTGGATGATCCTGCTGCGCGAGACCGGGATATTTTCGAACCTGCTGCAATATGTCGGGCTGGCCGATGCGCCGGTGGAGATGCTGTACAACGATGCCGCCATCATGGTGGGGCTGGTCTATACCTCCATGCTGTTCATGGTGGTGCCACTGGTCACGACGCTGGACAGTCTGGACGACAGCCTGATCGAGGCGGGCTATGACCTGGGGGCCAGCGGCATCGCCATCCTGCGCGAGATCGTGATCCCCCATGCCATGCCCGGTATCGTGTCGGGCTGCATCGTGGTCTTCATGCTGAGCCTTGGCAACTACCTGACGCCGATCCTTCTGGGCGGCAAGGACAGCCTGTGGTTCACCGGGCTGATCTACAGCCAGTTCATCACCCGCTTCAACTGGGAGCTGGGATCGGCCTTTGGCTTTCTGTTGCTGGGGCTGTCGTCGCTGATCGTCTTTGTTGGCCTGAAACTGACCCGGCAATCTCTGGGCAAGACGATGGCCCAGACATGATTACCGGCATCCCCCAAAGCGGCGCATTCAAATGGACCTACCGGGCCTATGTCGCCCTGTTCTTCGTTTTCCTGGCGCTGCCGCTGATCACTGTCTGCGTCTTTGCCTTCAACGATTCCGTGTTTCCCTCGCTGCCCTGGGAGGGGTTCACCTGGGCCTGGTTCTTTGGCGATGAGGCACCCTATATCGGTGTCTTTCACGAAAGACCGATCCTGCGGTCCATCGTGACATCGGGCATCGTGGCCTTCTGGGTGGCACTGCTGTCGGTGGCGGTGGGCACCTGCAACGCCTTTCTCTTCGTGCGGCACGATTTTCCGGGCAAGGGCGTGCTTTATATCCTGATGCTTCTGCCGCTGATCATTCCCGGCATCATCCTGGGGATCTCGATCCTGGTGTTTTCATCCTCGGTCGCCAACACGTTGGAGGATGCGACGGGCCTGTGGTTCGACGGGCTGCGGCCCGGTCTGATCCTGGTGGTGCTGGGGCAATTTTCCTTCATCACGACATTTGCCACGCTGGTGATTTCTGCCCGGCTGCAAAAGTTCGATCCGGCGCTTGAGGAAGCGGCGCTAAACCTGGGTGCGACCCGCTGGGGGGCCGTGCGGGCGATCACGCTGCCGTTCCTCTACCCCGCAATGGGGGCCGCCGGGGTCGTGGCGGTGCTGATGAGTTTCGAGAATTTCAACACCACCCTGATGCTGGTCGGATCAGACGCCCCGCTGACGATCACCATGTTCGACCGGCTCAAGCTGGGTTCGACCCCGGTGCTGAACGCGGTTTCCCTGTTGCTGATCGTGGTGTCGGCACTGTTGGGGCTCGCCTCCCTCTTGTTGGAGAAACGACAGGATTGACGACCGGGGCCGGTAACGCCCCTGACAGGGGTCAGCCCCGGCCTTCGCGGACCGTGTCGATCATCAGCTGCACATTCTCGGGGTCGGCGTCAGGCGTGATGCCATGGCCGAGGTTGAAGATATGTGGCCCGCCCGACAATGCCTTGACGATGCGGCGGGTTTCGCTGACCAGCGCGTCGCCGCCCGTGACCATGTGAGAGGATTTCAGGTTGCCCTGCACGCAGCCTGCGGTCTGGACGTGGCTGGCCGCCCATTCGGCACTGACGCCGTCGTCAATGGCGATACATTCCGCGCCGATGGCCTTGTGCGCCCCTTCATAGCGCGCATCAGCTCCGCGCGGGAAGGCGATGACCGGCACACCGGGATGCATCTCGTGCAGGGCGCTGGTGATGCGCTGCATGGGCTTCAGGGAATAGGTGTCAAAGTCCGCCCCCTGCAGCGACCCGGCCCAGCTGTCAAAGATCTTGACCACCTCTGCGCCCGCCTTGATCTGTTCGGAGAGATAAAGAACCGTCGCTTCGGTGATCTTGTCCATCAGCGTCTCGAACACCGCGCGGTTCTCGGATTTCAGCGCATGGGCCGGCCCCTGGTCGGGCGTGCCACGTCCGGCAATCATATAGGTGGCCACGGTCCAGGGCGCGCCGGCGAACCCGATCAGCGTGGTTTCCTCCGGCAGGCCCTTGGACAGAATACCAACCGTCTCGTAGATCGGGCTCAGCCTGTCATGGATGGCCTCGGCGGGTTTCAGGGCCTCCACTTCGGCCTGGGTGGTGATGGTGGACAGGCGCGGCCCCTCGCCGGTGACGAACCACAGGTCGGCCCCCAGCGCCTGCGGCACCAACAGGATGTCGGCAAAAAGGATCGCCGCATCAAAGCCATAGCGGCGGATCGGCTGGAAGGTGACCTCGGCCGCCAGTTCGGGATTGTAGCAAAGAGACAGGAAATCCCCCGCCTGGGCGCGCGTCGCCTTGTATTCCGGCAGATAGCGGCCCGCTTGCCGCATCATCCATATGGGCGGGACCGGAAGGGTTTCGCCCGCCAGCGCGCGCAGGATGGTTTTTGTCTTGCTCATGGGGGTACTCTTGATGGAAGTGTTTCATCTATCATGCTTTTTCAGCGGGGGAGAGACAAGAGTTGTCAGCCCGTTAATGCAAATGTACGAAAGGCCATGACCTTTGATTTGCCCAACCCGAAGAACCCCCTGAACATCGGCACCCGAGGGTCCCCGCTGGCGCTTGCCCAGGCGCATGAGACCCGCGACAGGCTGGCGCAGGCTTTTGCCCTGCCGTTGGAGGCCTTCACCATCGTCGTGATCAAGACGACGGGGGACAAGATCATTGACCGCCCGCTGAAGGAAATCGGCGGCAAGGGCCTGTTCACGCGTGAGATCGAGGATGATCTGCTGGCAGGCAAGATCGACATCGCGGTGCATTCGATGAAGGACATGCCGACGCTTCAGCCGCAGGGGCTGCTGCTGGATACCTACCTGCCGCGCGAGGATGTGCGGGACGCGTTCATCTCGCCCCGTGCAAAGGGGCTGGCCGATCTGCCCGCAGGCACGGTGGTGGGGACCTCCAGTTTGCGCCGGCGGGCGCAGCTGAAACTGCGGCGGCCCGATCTGGAGGTGGTGGAGTTTCGCGGTAATTTGCAGACCCGGCTGATGAAGCTGGATCAGGGTGTGGCGGAGGCGACGTTCCTGGCCATGGCCGGGTTGAACCGGTTGAAGATGGATCAGGTGCCGGCGACCGCAATCGAGGTGGACATGATGCTGCCCGCCGTGGCACAGGGGGCCATCGGGATCGAGCGTCGGAGCGATGACACCCGCATGGCGGAAATGCTGGAAGCGATCCATGACCGGACCACCGGCCAGCGGCTCACGGCCGAACGGGCGTTTCTGCAGGAACTCGACGGCTCCTGCGAGACACCCATCGCCGGGCTGGCTGTGCTGGAGGGGGGCGCGCTGCAGCTGCGCGGCGAGGTGCTGCGCCCGGATGGGTCCGAAGCGCTGAGCGACGCGATCACCTGCCCGGTGGAGGATGGCGCTGGGGCGGGGCAGGACATGGCCCGCAGGCTGCTTGCGCAGGCCGGTCCGGGGTTCTTTGACTGGCGGGCGTGAGACCCGGCAGGGTGCCAGGCGCGCCGTACCCCGGGGCGGCGGCTGAACCGACCGCCGACAACCGGGCTGCAAAAACACAGATGCTGTGACTTTCGCGGCAATTGCCTTATGTGAAGCTATGGTAACAGCATCGCTTGCAGTCAGACCGCGAAGAATGAATGCAAGGCCTGACGGCGGTGTTGCGATGGCCGCTGTTGGCCATTGCATTTCCTGCCGTTTTGAAGCATCGCCGGTATCCCAAGGGCAGCCCTGTCACTGTGGTGAGTAAAGTAATGGCATCAAAGTTCGATCGGTATCTGGTTTTGGAACGGAATCCTGCCTATCGGCCGGTTGTGGCCGAGGACAAGGCCGGTGGCTATTCTGCGGAAGACGTGAACCGGTTGTTGCTGGATGCAGAGCAGATCTTTGACGCTCAGCTGCGCAAGGTGGAGGAGCGGGCGCGGTCCTTGCGCGTCACACTGGCGACGCGCGAACGTGAACTTGCGGACCTTGCCAATCTGGCCGATCAGCGCAGCAATGCGGCAGAGGCGGAACTGACCGCCCGTGCCAGTCAGTTGGAAGCGCAAGCGAGCGCGCTTGCAAAGCTGGAGGCCGAGTTGAAAGCCGGTGCAGCAGCGCTGGCCCGGCAGAAAGACGAAAGCGCCCTTGAGCATCAGCAGCAGGCCGGGGTTATCGCAGACCTCGAACAAACGCTTTGCGATATGCGTGCCAGCAGATCCTGGCGTCTGACCCGGCCACTGCGCTGGCTGGCACGCGGCCGGGGGCGGGGCTAGGCAATGCCCCAGGACCCGATCAAGGTCATCGAAGACAGCGCGTTGTTCGATGCTGGATGGTATCGCCGGACCTACCCGGATGTCACCTTGTATGACCGGTCGGCGGCACATCACTATGCGGTCTACGGCGCGAAGATCGGCCGTGACCCGGGCCCGGATTTCAGTTCCACGGGCTATCTTGCCCGCAATCCTGAGGTTGCCGAGGTCGGGCACAACCCGCTGTGGCATTATGAGCTTTTTGGCAAGCACGAGGGCAGGGAGGCATCGCCCAGCCTGCTGGCTGACAGCGCCCCGTTCGATCCGGTGATGCAATCCCTGATCGATCGCAGCGTGGCAGAACCCTTGCCTGCCGCCGCGCAGGAAACCCTGCAAAAGACATTTGCCGCCAGGCTGCATCAGCGGCCCCATCGGCTGATGACAACATTCGAACATGCGGCGGCCAGACGCTTCGTGAACGCGCTGAGCGCGCAGCACGATGCGGATCTGGTGGCGCGGAACACCTTCGTCAGCGTGATCATGGCGACCTACAATCGGGGGGCGACCCTGACCGCTGCGGTGCGTTCCGTGTTGGCCCAGTCGCACCACAACCTTGAGCTGATCGTGGTGGACGACGGCAGCACCGATTTCACAATTGACGTCCTGAAGGGCCTTTCAGCCGATCCGCGGTTGATCTGTTGTCACACCGAACATGCCGGGGTGTCCGCCGCCCGTAACGCGGGGCTGGCCCGGGCATCGGGCGAGGTGATTTTCTACCTCGACAGCGATAACCTGTGGACGGCCGATTTCCTGCGACTGATGCTGATCGCGCTGGAGACCTCCGGCGCGCGATGTGCCTATGCCGCGAGCCTGTTGCTCAACCGCGATGGCGCGGTGGCAGGCTACCGGGGCGAGCCTTTTGACTGGGCGCATTGCGTCGACGGCAACTACGTCGACCTGAACGTGTTCTGCCATCGGGCTGACATGACAGGCGAATTCGGCACCTTCGATGGCCAGTTGCGGCGGATGGTCGATTGGGATCTCATCCTGCGCTACACACAGGCAGAACGGCCTGTCTATTGCCCTTTCATCGGGTGCCTCTATTCCGACGACGCGCAGGACAAGTCGCGGATTTCCACTTCAAAGCCCTATATTTTCGAGCGGGTCGTTTCCTACAAGAACGCGCGTGGCTTTGCCACAATAGCAGAAACGCTGGCCGATCTGCGGTTTTCCATCGCGATCAAACAATCCGCTGCGCCACAGGGTGACACGACAAAGCGCCTTGTGACCGAACTTGAGAAGCGCGGCCACCGCCTGCAGGTGGACGGACCGGATACATGGGCGGCGCGCCATCCACATGTGAATGAGGTGGTGCTGATCCTGCCAGACGCATCGGATTACCCGCCGCATCCCGAACAGTTCAATCTGGCTTTGGGTGTGGCTGCCGATGATCGGGAGGTTGTCCAGGGGGTTGTCGACGCACTGGACCGCGACGCGGCGAGGATCGCTGACGAGATCGAAGCGCGGATCAGCGCGTACCTGCAGTTTCGCCACCCGGCATAACATGTGCCTCCCTGATAATATCGAGCGTGTCTAACCGTCCCGCAACGACGGGGGCGACCACAGGCACTGCCGCTTGATCCACTTCAACCGGCACAAATCCCATGCCCATCGAATTGGGAAACACCAGCTTGCCCTGCCGCACCATGCGACACCGATCCGCCACCGTGCTCGGAAACAGATCATAGCGCTGAGCCACCCTTTTGACCGTCTCACCCTCAATCAACGTCTCTGCCACAACCTTGGCACATTGATGCCGTCGGGGGTGGTCACATCATCAAGGCCCCCCAGACCCAAGACTGTTGCGCGATCAAGGGAATCGCCTGTAGGCTGCTGCACACCCGCAACCGCCAGAGGTCAGCCGTGCCCCGCGCCCCGTCCCACGCCGACAAGGTCCTGCAAGCAACACAGTCGTCTTCTGCTGCTGCCCGGTCCCAGATCGCGGCCAGCTGGCACCGGTCGGTGCAAAAACACGGGCTGACCCCCGACGAACACCGCGCGCCCGAACGGCTGGAGCAAAGCGCCCTGAACCAGCGCCGCACCGAGCTGGAACAATTCCTGAGCGTGGCCGCTCCGCGTCTGGACGCGCTTTATGCGCTGGTGGGACTGTCCGGCTTTGCCGTTCTGCTGACCGACAGCGACGGTGTGGTGCTGGACCAGCGCATCTCCGACGCTGACACCGCGGCCTTTGAACGCTGGGGCCTGTGCGCCGGGGCGAACTGGAGCGAGGAGCGCGAGGGCACCAACGGCATCGGCACCTGCCTGACCGAACGCCGCCGCGTCATCATCCACCAGGGCGATCATTTCCTGTCCCGCAACACCGACATGAGCTGTATCGACGCGCCGATCTACGGGGCCGATGGCGCGATCATCGGCGCGCTGGACGTGTCATCGGCCCGCGCCGACCAGACCGAGGCGTTCAACCGCCTGATCAGCGCGCAGGTCGCCCAGACCGCCCGCGCCATCGAAGAGGCCAACTTTCGCTCCACCTATACCCCCGCGCGGATCATCGCCGCAGGCAATGACAGCGACGCCGCCACGCTGCTGGCGGTGGACGGCAACGATCTGGTGGTCGGGGCCACCCGCGCCGCACGGGCGCTGTTCGGCATGGCAGGCACCGGCCCGCTGACCGCCCGCCCCGCCGCCGACCTGCTGGGGCGCGACGACGAGGTAACCGGCTTTGAACGGGCCGAACGCGCCGCCGTGCTGCGCGCGCTGGCCCGTGCCGGTGGCAACGTCTCGCAGGCCGCGCGACAGCTTGGCGTGGGCCGCGCCACCCTGTACCGGCGCATGAAGCGGCTGGGCCTCGACGAAACCTAGGCTCGCCTGTCTCACTTCCGAGACAGTTTTCCCGAACTTTCACTTTCCCCCTGATGACGGCTGCCCCGCGCCCCGTCACCTTGTGCGCAATCCGGGAGGGAGACCCGGTGCTATCAGGAGGAAACACACATGAAAGATCTCGCACATACCGAATCCGGCACCTACACATCGCCGTTCAAGACCCGTTACGACAACTTCATCGGCGGCGCCTTTGTCGCCCCCGTGAACGGGCGCTATTTTGAAAACGTCACCCCGATCACCGGTGAAAAGATCAACGACTGCGCCCGTTCGGACGCCGCTGACGTCGAACTGGCGCTGGACGCCGCCCATGCCGCCAAGGGTGCATGGGGCAAGACCTCGGCCACCGAACGCGCCAACCTGCTGCTGAAAATCGCAGATGCCATCGACGCCAACCTTGAGCTGCTGGCGCAGGCCGAAACATGGGACAACGGCAAGCCGATCCGCGAAACCATGGCCGCCGACATTCCGCTGTCCGCCGACCACTTCCGTTACTTTTCCAGCGTGCTGCGCGGGCAGGAAGGGTCAATGAGCGAGATCGACGCCGACACCGTCGCCTATCACTACCACGAACCGCTGGGCGTGGTCGGCCAGATCATCCCGTGGAACTTCTCGATCCTGATGGCTGCGTGGAAACTGGCCCCCGCATTGGCGGCTGGCAACTGCGTGGTGATGAAACCCGCCGAACAGACCCCCGCCGCGATCATGGTGCTGGCCGAGATCATCGCCGATATCCTGCCCGCCGGTGTGCTGAACATCGTCAACGGTTACGGGGCCGAGGTCGGCGCGGCGCTGGCCACGTCCAAACGCATCGCCAAGATCGCCTTTACCGGATCGACCGCGACGGGCCGCACGATCATGAAGGCCGCCACCGAAAACCTGATCCCCGTCACGCTGGAACTGGGCGGCAAAAGCCCCAACCTGTTCTTTGCCGACATCATGCGCGAGGATGACGCGTTCCTGGACAAGGCGGTCGAGGGGTTCGTCCTGTTCGCCTTCAACCAGGGTGAGGTCTGCACCTGCCCGTCGCGTGCGCTGGTGCAAGAGGACATCTACGACGCCTTCATGGAGCGCGTCATCGCACGGGTCAAAGCGATCAAACACGGCGACCCGCGCAACCCCGAAACCATGGTCGGCGCGCAGGCCAGCAAGGCGCAGCAGGACAAGATTCTGTCCTATTTCACCATCGGCCGCGAAGAGGGCGCCGAGGTGCTGATCGGCGGCGCGGCGGCAGAGTTCACCGGCGAACTGTCGGGCGGCAACTACATCCAGCCGACGATCCTGAAGGGCCACAACAAGATGCGCGTGTTCCAGGAGGAAATCTTTGGCCCCGTGGTCTCCGTGACCACCTTCAAGGACGAGGCCGAAGCCCTGGCGATTGCCAATGACACCATGTACGGGCTGGGCGCCGGCGTGTGGTCGCGCGACATGAACACCTGCTACCGCGTCGGCCGCGCGATCGAAGCGGGTCGGGTCTGGGTGAACAACTATCACGCCTACCCCGCCCATGCGGCCTTTGGCGGCTACAAACAGTCGGGCATCGGGCGTGAAAACCACAAGATGATGCTGGACCACTACCAACAGACCAAGAATCTGCTGGTCAGCTACAACCCCAACAAGCTGGGCTTTTTCTAAGATCCGGCGAAGCGGCCCCCCGATCCGGGGGCCGTTTTCGGTTCAATCCGGACGACTTGGCGCCACAACTGCGCTGCATGCAGTACACACAACACTTTCCCGGCCAGTTCGATTTCAACTTGGACAACGATAGCTGCTGTCACATCAACTTGCCTTGTCTGCGAGAGAGTTGGCGCCGTAAATCTGGACAGTCGGGACAGGTGGAGTTTCCGCGCTACAGCAGCATGATACGGATCCGTCGCAAAGTTTGCACTGACACGACGTAACGGGCAGCCCCCGCCGGGTTGCCCTTTCCGGATCATGTGCGCTGTTTCGATCCCCTGCGCTTCAGAAGGATGTGCAATCGCCCCTTTCGGGACATTGCCGCGCGATGCCCTGTCGGGCAGTGAATAGCCATACCGACGCTGCTCGGCAGCCAAGTCTTTCATCCTAGTCCGCAGTTCCGCATCGGCAAGGCGCTTCGAAGGCCACTTGTAAAAAATTGCATCGCTGACGCCGTGCTTTCGGCTCAACTCTTTAGCACCGAGCCCAGCCTGATGCTCTTTCAATATCCCAGTGATCTGTTCTTCGCTGAAACGGCTTCTCTTTATCGTCTGACTCCTCAGTTGGAGAACAGGCTAGCCTCAAATCGAGGGCCTTTCAGGGGAGCAGGTCAGCTGACTTGGAAAATCGCTCCACTACCGGCAAACTGCTGCTCCGACCCGCCGGCGAATTGTGATGGCGTAATAACAAGATCGAAATGAACCAGTCGGTGGCGCGGCGGCGCCACCTGCTTCTATGTGGTGGCCCGGTGTTGTCAGCGGTTGTGTCGCAAATGCCTGTATAGGCTGAAATGCCCCGACTTCTGGACAGAATTATGCTGCGCGTTCCGCGAATGGCCGGAATGCTGCGGTCCCGGCTCCTCGTCAAGCGAACCTGCGCCGGTCAAAGTACGGGGCCGATCGTGGCAATCACGTTATTCCAGATGCGCCTGTGCCGTGGCCATGCGGCCACCAGATCAAGGGTCACGGGAGCAGAGCGCGCGATATAATCCGCCTGGCGCTCGCGCACGGCCCGGGTCACATCCTGATCCTGCAGCAGAATGTTGTTCTCGTAGTTGAGGTCAAAGCTGCGCAGATCGAGGTTCGACGAACCCACAAGCGTCACCTTGCCATCCAGCGTCAGCGTCTTGGCATGCAGCAGGCCGCCCTCGAATTCATGGATCTCGCATCCGGCAGAGAGCAACCTGCGATAATAGCTCCGGCTTGCCGCGGCGACGATCCAGCTGTCATTTACCCTGGGAAAGATCAGCGTCACCCTGACGCCGCGATGAGCGGCGGAACACAAGGCTTCCAGAACGGTCGCATCCGGTACGAAATACGGGGTCGAGAGTGTCAGGCTGTCCTGCGCACAAGTGATGAGGTTTGAGAAAAGCTGCGGCGTGGCGCCCCGACGCTCGGTCGGGCCATCGCCCATCACCTGCGCCGGGAACCCCTCATCGGTCGGGCTTGCTGTCAGCGTGAAGCCATCGGGCGTGTTTCCGGTGGCCTGCATCCAGTCACTGAGGAACAACAGTTCATTCTGCGCGACAATGGCGCCTTCGAACCGCAGCATGATGTCGACCCAGGGGCCATACTTTGCCTTGACGAGAAATTCCGGATCGGCCGAGTTCCGGCTGCCGCAATAGGTGATCCTGCTGTCGATGACCGTGATCTTGCGGTGATTGCGCAGGTCTATGCGACTGGTCAGCAGCGTGCGGATCAGGTTCCCGAAAGGCAGGGCCACGGCCATCTGCACGCCCGCATCCTTCATCTGCTGCCAGAGCGGCGACTTGATCAGGGCCCGCGACCCCAAACCATCGGCCATGGCCCGGCAGGTGACACCGCGCTGTGCCGCGCGGATCAGGGCCTGCGCGACCTCCGTGCCGGTCCGGTCGTCGAGCCAGATGTAATAAAGCACGTGGACATGGCTTTGCGCGGCGTCGATATCGGCGATGAGATGCGCGTTCGTGGCTGCGGCGTCGGCCATCACCTCGGCCCGGTTCCCGGCAACCGCGTGGAAGCCGTTGATCGACGCCGCATATCGAAAGGCCGACCTGTAAAGCGGGTCGATCAGCCGCTCCGTATCATCCGGGTTCCCCATGAGGTGGGGTGCCCTGGCACGGATCTGGTCGAAAACCTCCTTGTGGCGCTGGTTCGCATGGTTCCCGACGTCGATTTCACCAAACAGGAAATAGATCACGGTTCCGACATAGGGCAGCACCGTAAGGATGATGAACCATGCCAGACGTGCCTGTGGCGAAAGATCATCGCGCAGCAGGATACGGAGCGTAAACCCGATCACGACCAAAATATGAGCCGTGAGCAGAATTGTCGTCATGTCATGGTCTCCGTGAAGGCAATGTCGATGACGACGGGCAGGTGGTCCGACGCGCGTTTCGCCAAAGTGGAATGATGCACATGTGCTGACACTGCGCGTAACCCCTTGCCGAGGACAAATCTGTCAAGCGCGGCGGTCGGACGGGTCGCGTGGAAGCTCGGTCCCGGAGAGACAACATCTGCCGGCGCATCGAAGGGCAACCGGCCGACATTCCACTCGTTGAAATCACCTGCCAGCAGAACAGGATGATCGCGATCTTTCATCACCTCTTGCAAGGTCGACATCTGTTTGCGCCGCATACCCGGCGTAAGCCCGAGGTGGACGCCGATCACCTCAAGCTGCGGTTGCTCCAGCCGCACCGAAACCGCCCCGCGCGGCTCCAGTGTCGGTAGCTCGATCCTCTCCGGGACATGATCCGCAAAGCGTGATCGCACCAGTATCGCGTTCCCGTGCCAGCCATGACTGAGCGGATGCAGGGAAACATCGGTCATGATGTAATCAAACTCGGTTTCCAGGCGATCCAGAGGCAGCACACCTGCCCGGGTGCCGACCCGCCGGTCCGCTTCCTGAAGAACGATGATATCCGCATTGATTTCAGCCAGGACATCAACAATCCGATCCGGGTCGCGCCGCCAATCAAGGCCAACGGCTTTGCGGATGTTGTAACTCGCGACCCGCATATATTCCTTTCCTGCGATATCTTTGCGGCCCCACTACCGCAGATCACCGATCGCGCTGTCAAGCTGGTTGTCCGCGACATACGCCCGCGTAGGGAACTTCATTTCTCACGCTCGATCTTTCCCGAAAGATGCAAGTGTTGCGCTTACCCGTTGAAACCGCCGGGCCCTATCGAACTTCACCACGCGTGCCGTGTCGGATGCGGCACTGGACAGCGCGGCGAGAAATTTCAACCTCATAGGGTCCCGTGTGCAGGTATCGGGCCAGCCCTGGATAGCGACGGCACTACATGGTCATTCCATCGTGAGCGCCTGTCCCGCCAGACGCGCCGTTGCCAGCAGCCTGTCCGCATCATGCCCTTCCCGCGCCATGGCAGAGAGGCCAGCCATGAGTGTGCCGACAAAATCGGTCACCCGGTCCGCTTCTTCCGGGGCGCGCGCGGCGACATAGGCGTGAATCTGATCCAGGGCCGCGCGATGGAAGACCCCTGCCGCAGCGCGTGCCTGCGCGTCATGGCAGCGGGTCCCTTCCAATACCAGACATCCCGGCGCTTCGGGATCTGCGCCGTAACGGCGCGCCGCTTCTTCCAGCAGCGCTTTCAGACCCTCGGCCACCGGCTGATTGTCGTGCAGGATCTCGGAAAACGGAATGGCACCGGTTTCAGCGTATCGGTCCAATACACGGGTGTAGAGCCCGTTCTTGTTGCCAAAGGCGGCGTAAAAGCTGGGTGGCTTGATCTGCAGGGCATCGGTCAATTCTGCCAGGCTCACCCTGTCATAGCCTTTCGCATGAAACAGCCCTTGCGCCATCGCGACAGCCTGATCCGGATCGAAACCTCTGGGCCGACCGGCAGTACGCCTAGTTTTTGTAGTAGTCACTATAAAACTCCTTGACTGGATCGGTAAAGTTAATATGTATTGAGCACTACAGAATTTCAACAAGGAATATCCAACCATGTCAGACGTAAGAACCGTATTGGTCCTGGGCGGCAGCCGGGGCATTGGCGCGGCGATCGTGCGACGCTTTGCCGGAGCGGGCGACAAGGTGACCTTCACCTATGCCGGCTCGCACGAGGCGGCCGAGCAGCTCGCCCGCGAGACCGGCAGCACCGCCGTCCGCGCCGACAGTGCCGACCGCGATGCGGTCATCGCCTCTGTGCGCGAAAGCGGGCCACTTGACGTGCTGGTCGTGAATTCCGGGATAGGTGTTTTCGGCGATGCGCTGGAGCAGGACCCGGACGCGATTGACCGGCTTTTCCAGATCAACATCCATGCGCCCTATCACGCAGCGGTCGAAGCCGCCCGGCACATGCCCGAAGGCGGCAGGATCATCGTCATGGGGTCCGTCAACGGCGACCGGATGCCGCTGGCCGGTATGGCCTCTTATGCGGTGAGCAAGTCGGCGATGCAGGGACTGGCGCGGGGGCTTGCCCGGGATTTCGGGCCGCGCGGTATCACGGTCAATGTGGTGCAGCCGGGGCCGATTGATACGGATGCCAATCCGGCAGACGGCCCGATGAAGGATCTGATGCACAGCTTTATGGCCATCAAGCGCCACGGTCAGCCCGAAGAGGTTGCGGGCATGGTCGCCTGGCTTGCCGGACCGGAAGCCGGTTTCGTGATAGGCGCCATGCACACGATTGACGGGGCCTTCGGCGCCTGAGCGCTGTCCTGCCCGGACCTCGCGTGCGCGGGCAGGGCAGGGCCCTCCGCAGGGCTGATCAAGATGATGCAACGAGCGGAATTATCGGCGCACACCGCCAGGTCGCATTTGTTTCACTCTATCCTGTTGCTGCGACAGGTGCGGGTCACGCACCCAGCAGGCCGCTCTCTCTGAATGTCGCGATGAGGTCGTCATAGCGCCCCAAACCGCCTGACCCGCGCGCCGTCAGTTGCGCCCCTGCAACCGCTGCATAGATCGCATCAGCGCGGCGCATGGCGATGTCTTTGGATACAAGCGTGGAAAGATGCCCGGCAAGCCATGTCACGTTGATATCAATGAATGCCCGGATCGCTTCGCGTATTTCCTCGGGAACATCATCGCTTTGGGCGGACAGGAAACTTGCCAAACAGATGCGCGTGTCACCCTCCAGTGCCTTGCGGAATATGCCCGGATACGCCAGCAGACAGGCGCGCGGTGAAGCGTGAGCTTGCGAAACCGCATCAAGGGCAGCCTGCACATCGTCACAATAGCGCCAGGCCACGGCAGCTCCGAGGGCCGCCTTGCTGGGGAAGTGGTGATAGAGGCTGGGTGCCCTGATACCAAGCATTGCCGCAAGATCCCGAAAGTTCAGGCCGTCGTAGCCATGCGCCTGCACGCGTGTTCGGGCGATGGCGAGCAGTTTCTCTTTGGTGTTTTCGGACATGGGCGCTGGCTTCCAAAATCTCGGTATTGCGGGAGATTGACTCTGTGTCGTTTCATGCCAATGTGCCTACCAACTGATAGGTAGTGGAGCAACCGCCAATGATGATTGTGCATGATTTCAACCGCGGTCCTTATCCGGCGCGCGTTCGCATTGCGCTGGCCGAGTTGGATTTGCAGGACAAGGTGCGGTTTGTCGAAGTGAACCTGCGAACGGGTGCCCATAAAAGGCCGGAGTTTCTGGAAAAGAACTATTCCGGCACCCTGCCGGTTCTTGAACTGGCAGATGGGACATTCCTGGCCGAATGCACGGCGATTACGGAATATCTGGATCATCTTGGCGACCAGCCCCGGCTGACCGGCGTCTCAGCACGCGAACGGGGTATGATCCACATGATGAACAAACGGGCCGAGATCGAGTTTCTGGATCCGATCAGCGTCTATTTCCATCATGCGACACCTGGACTGGGGCCGGATGTCGAGCTTTACCAGAACACCGAATGGGGCGAGAAGATGCGCGAAAGGGCGTTGCGTGGTGCGTGCTATTTCGACGAAGTCCTTTCGACGCGGCCCCATATCGCCGGCGAGACGTTTTCGATGGCGGACATAGCGGTTGTCGCCGCTTTCATCTTTGCGGACATCGTCCAGCTGGAGATCCCGGCCCAGCTCGGCCATTTGCATGAATGGCACAGCCGGATGTTGGCCCGACCAAGCGTCCAGGGGTGGCGGGGAATGGGACGCGCCACCTAAAGCAGTAAACATAGAGCCTAATGCAGGGCTTAGTGCCCGGGGATGTTTGCCGCCAGCATGTCAATAAACCGCCGCACGCGGGGTTCCAGGAACCTCTTGTGCGGATAGAGCGCGACGATGGGAACCTCGCCAGTTGCAACTTCTGGCAGAATGCGTACCAGCGCACCCGCAGCCAGGTCATTCTTGACCAATATGCTTGGCAACAAGGCGATCCCCATACCCGCCAGTGCGGCCTCGCGCAGAGCCTCGGCATTGTCAAGCCGCAAGGTGACCTGTCCCGGCGCATTGCTCCAGAACTCGGTGGCGTCCTGCAAGACCTAGACCTGGCGCTGTCCGACGCTTGAGAATTGAAGCAGGTCATGTGTGCTCAGATGATCAATTCTGTTGGGTGTTTCGCGGCCTTCCAGATAGGATGGAGAGGCACACAGCACGGGTCTGTCGGTCATCAGGGTGCGTGAGATCAGGGAGGTATCCGGCGAGGTGACCCCGATCCGAACCGCAAGGTCGAAGCCCTCCTTGATGATGTGACGCAGGGTATCGGAAAAACTGATCTCGAAACGAACCTCTGGCCAGTCTTGTTGAAACTGCCGCACAACGGGCATCAAAAGCCGCCGCCCAAGCGCGTCAGGTGCGGCGATGCGTAGGGTGCCCCTGGGAATGCCCTCGCCACCGGCCATGCTCAAATCGGCATCTGCAATCGCCGCCTGGATCGCCAGCCCCTGCTTGTACAGTCTTTGACCTTCCTCGGTCATGCTGATGGCGCGGGTTGTGCGGTTCAGCAGACGCAGGCCGTATCGGTCTTCAAGGCGCGAAACCGCTTTTCCTGCCGTTGACCGGGAAAGACCAAAAGCCCGTCCCGCTGAAGCGAAACTTCCCGTCTCTACGACGGATAGAAAGACCAGAATGTCATTTACCTTTGATTCAGCCATTTGCCCTCAATTGAAGAACTAAGTTCGCCTCAGTCACGAATTCTGTTCGCCTATGGTTTGGCTTACCTAGCGAGCATCAAGCAAAGCAAGGAGAATTGATGTGTCAAATGCAATCGCGCGAATGAATCCGGATACGCTGCCCGATGCCGGCAAGGTGGGCTATTCGCAAATATCCATCACCAACCCCGGCAGATTGGCGTTTGTCTCCGGACAGGTCGCCTGGAGTGCCGACGGATCTGCCGTGCCGGAAACGCTTGAGGGGCAAACCAGTCAGGTCATATCAAATCTTGCGGAAGCCTTGCGCGCCATCGCTGCGACACCGCGTGATATTGTCCAGATGCGCGTCTACATGACGGAGCTGAACGATGCGACGATGGTCATCGTGATGACCCAGATAACGGCGTTCCTTGGCCGAGAACAACCAAGCCTTACCGGTATCGGTGTCGCATCACTGGCCAATGAGGATCTGAAAATCGAGATTGAAATGGTGGTTCAGATACCCGCGTAGATTGCTGTGCTGGCCGTTGAGATTGATGATACCCGTCCGGCCGGCACCCTCAAATAGGTCGCAGATACGGGATCCCGAAACTGCCCGTCACACCTGAGCGGGTTCCTTGATAGACGTCAGCAAGTGTTACGGGGATGTTGAGGTCCTCAAGGGTGTGGGACGAAAGATTGCCGATGGCACTTTCTTTACACTTCTGGGCCCAAGCGGTTGCGGCAAGACCACTCTGCTGAGGATTGTAGCCGGTTTCGTCTCCCCGACATCTGGGCGGGTGACGTTTGGAAAAGACGATATGACCTTCGTGCCGCCGCATCGGCCCGCTGCGCGCCCGGAGGGCAACGCGGTGGAAGGAGAGCTGACGGGGCGTGTCCTTTCGCTTCAGTTTCAGGGGTATCGCACCAGCTATCACGTCGTTCTGCCGGAGGCCGACACGTGAACCGATTTTCCCCTGGGGTCTTCTTACCTGTCTTGCGCTGGCGTTCCTGCTCATTTTCGTCGGTGAAAGCGACGGCATTTCGTTCGACGGAATTGCGACTTTCCTGACCAGGGACCGCGCAATCGCGCAGCGGATCGTTGCCGCCAGCGCCGACGCGGACGTGCTCGTGGGTGCCGGAGATTTCGCGATGCGGGGGATCGGGCTATCGGATACACTGGATATCCTTAAGGGGGTGAGGGTTCCCTTGATTGTGGTTTCAGGCAACCACGACAATTCAAAAGAGCTGCGCCAGGCATGTGAGGCCGCCTCGATGCTACGCTATCTCGACGGGGACGGGGCGACCTTTGGCGGTGTGACATTTTTCGGGATCGGATGAGAGATCCCCTTTCAAAAGAACGCGCCTTGGAGCGAAAGCTACTCCGAGCAGCAGGCAGATGAGGCGCTGCAGGCCTGTCCCGAGGGTGCCGTCCTGGTCTCCCATGCGCCTCCGTTCGGAATTGCTGACCATCAGGCTGATGGCCGTCACGAGGGCAGCCAAGCACTCTTGGACGCTCTGACACGGAAAAAACCGAGGCTGCACCTGTGCGGGCATATCCACCATTGCGCCGGGTCCACCATTGCGCCGGGCGGAACGCGGTTCTGGATCAAACCAGGATATTCAACCTGGGACCGTCGCTTACGTTTGTCGAAATCTAGTCTTGGAAGGCGTTCCAGACGTCGTTTGCACCTGTCTTAGTCTCAGGACACCGTTACTCCTTATCGCCGCCAAGCTGTCTTATTGTCCCAATATTCTGTCGTAACGTTCGAGAGAAATGTTCGAGCCGCAGGCGATGATTGCCACTTTTTGCCCTGCGCAGATTTCCTTTAGCGGGCCGCAAACGGCGGCGAGTGCCGCAGCGCAGGCGGGCTCGGCAATCAAGCGCAGAGCGTCGAAGTAAAGCCGCATGGCGGATCGAATATCGTCGTCGGTAACGCGCGCAATGGCGCTGACATTTTGTCGGGAAATCTCAAAACTGTAGGGCAGCGCATAGGGTGAACCAAGGCTGTCGGCAATTGTGTCGACTTTTGCAATCGTCACAGGTTTGCCCTCTTCGAGGCTTCGGAACATCGTGTCCGCACCCACCGGCTCCACGCCAAAGATCTTTGCGTCGGGGCGCGCTTGGCGTACCACTGCAGAGATGCCACTGATGAGCCCGCCGCCACCAACCGGGATGACAAAAATATCTGATTCAGCGGCATCCTCTAGCAGTTCGATGCCGCAGCTTCCGGCACCGAGTGTCATGTGTCTGGCTTCAAAAGGGTGCATGATGGTGCGCCCTTCGCTTTGTTCCGTCTCCGACATCATGTCGAAGGCCTTGGCAATATCGGAGACAAGCGTGACTTTTGCGCCCAGCTTGCGGCACGCATCGATCCTTAACCGATCGGCCGTCTCTGGCATGAAAATCGAGGCGTTCACGCCGACAGCCCTTGCGGCCCATGAAACGGCGATGGCGTGATTGCCGCCACTTGCGGCGACGACTCCCGCGGAACGTTGTTCCGGGGTCAGCTGTCTTATTCCTAAAATCGCGCCCCTGGCTTTGAATGAGCCGGCATGCTGAAACAGTTCAAGCTTTGCACGCACTTGGACATCAGCCGGAAAACGCTCCCGGAAGGGCGCATGCGCTAAAGTCAGCGTAGGTGTGCGGATGACCTGGTCGCGCAATGCAGCATGCGCGGTCTGGAACTCTTCGACAGATGGCGCTTGCATGCAATAACTCCTGTTTAGGACAAGGCTCGATGGTCGGCGAAAACCAATCTCCAAGAAACGCTTATATTGGAGACGTTTACGCAATGATGTTTATTCACAGACCACACCTTTGGAAATCATTAATAGATTCTCCCTGCCTGTATCCGCCAAAAACTTCGGCCAAAGTTTGCAGCGCAATCCGATGATAGGTTTTGCTTCAAACCGATCATGCCGGATCTCGCCCGATCTGGGCGGAGCGCGGGATGCTGGCGGAAAAGCCACCAGGCCTGTGCCCTGGCTGTTTCTGGCCAGAGCCGTGGTCATTTCTTGCCAGGTATTATGGGTCCTCCGGCGGCATTTTCTTGTCTCTGCCGCCTGTCGCAACCGACTGTGGCCAGCGTCGGGCCCTCGGGCCTTCGATCATTTCTGGGAGGAAAACCATGATCAATTTCAAATCCGCTCTGCGCGGTTGTGCACTGGCGACGTCACTGGCGGCAGCTCCGTTTGCCGTACAGGCGCAGGAGTTCATCAACGTGCTGACCGGTGGCACATCCGGCGTCTACTATCCGCTGGGCGCGGGGCTGGCCAATATCTATGGCGAGAAGATCGACGGCGTGCGCACGCAGGTGCAATCGACCAAGGCCAGCGTCGAGAACCTGAACCTGTTGCAGGACGGACGTGGCGAGCTGGGTTTTGCGCTGGGTGACTCCGTCGCGATGGCCTGGGAAGGGAACGCGGATGCAGGCTTTGCGCAGAAACTGGACAAGTTGCGTGGCATCGCGGCGATCTATCCGAACTACATCCAGATTGTTGCCAGCACCGACAGCGGCATCACCGAGTTCGGCGATCTGGCAGGCAAGAGCCTGTCGGTGGGCGCACCGGCATCGGGCACCGAGCTGAACGCACGGGCCATTTTTGGCGCGATGGACATGTCCTATGAGGATCTGGGCAAGATCGAGTATCTGCCCTTTGCTGAATCGGTTGAGCTGATCAAGAACCGCCAGCTGGACGGTACATTGCAATCTGCGGGGCTTGGCGTTGCCTCGATCCGCGATCTGGCGTCCTCGGTGCCGATTACCGTTGTAGCGATCCCCGGCGATGTGGCTGAAAAGCTGGGCGCGCCCTATGTTGCGGCCACCATCCCCGCAGGCACCTATGACGGTCAGGAGGCTGACGTGCCGACCGTTGCCGTGTCAAACTTTCTGGTCAGCCACGAGGGCGTCAGCGACGAGATCGCCTATCAGATGACCAAGCAGCTGTTCGAGAACCTGGATACGCTGGTTGCGGCCCATCAGGCGGCGGCGCAGATCGACATGGCGAAAGCGCTGGAGGGCATGCCGATTCCGCTGCATCCCGGCGCAGAGCGGTATTACCGCGAGATGGGCATCCTCAAGTAAGCACGCCCGTGTTTCGCATATGGTTGGGGTGCGCCGTGTGGCGCATCCCATCCGGTCTCTTTGATCTGTCCAAGGTGTTCTCATGTCCAATCCCGTTTCACCCCCCGACCCGCTAGAGGGACACGAGGTGTCGTTTGGCGCTGGTCCCGTTGGCCGTCTGCTGTTCTGGATCGGGGTTGTGTTTTCGGTCTTTCAGATCGTCACCGCCGCGCATCTTGTCGATCTGTCCAGCCAGATCACACGCGCTGTGCATGTCGGCTTTCTCACGTTGCTGGCCTTTCCGCTGATCGCCTATGGCCGCCGCATGTCGGTGTCGCTGAAGGCTCTGGCCTGGGGTTTTGCCCTGGCGGGTGTTGCGGTGGCGCTCTACCATTGGTGGCAGTACCAGCCGCTGATCCTGCGTGCCGGGCGTCCGCTGACGCAGGATATTGTCGTAGGCGTGGTGGCGCTGGTTGTGGTCTTTGCAGCCGCCTGGACGATGATGGGCTTTGCCCTGCCGCTGATCGCGGGGCTGTTTCTGGCCTATTGCCTGTTTGGTGAATATCTTCCCGCGCCGCTGAATCACCGTGGTTACGATTTCTCTCAGGTGATCGACCACATGGCCTATGGGACCGAGGGGATTTACGGCATTCCAACCTATGTATCCTCGACCTATATCTTTCTTTTCATTCTGTTCGGCTCGTTCCTTGAACGGGCCGGGATGATCCGCCTGTTTACCGATGTGGCGCTGGGTCTGTTCGGTCAGCGGCAGGGCGGAGCGGCCAAGGTTGCGGTGGTGTCCTCGGGGCTGATGGGGACGATTTCGGGCTCGGGCGTTGCCAACGTGGTGACCACAGGTCAGTTCACGATCCCCCTGATGAAGAAATTCGGCTACCGGCCCGCCTTTGCCGGGGGGGTCGAGGCGACGGCCTCGATGGGCGGGCAGATCATGCCGCCGGTGATGGGGGCTGTTGCCTTCATCATGGCCGAGACGTTGGACGTGGCCTATGTCGAAGTTGTCAAAGCCGCGCTGATCCCCGCGATGCTCTATTTTGCCTCGGCCTTCTGGATGGTTCACCTTGAAGCCGGGCGTCACGGGTTGCGCGGGCTGAGCAAGGAAGATCTGCCCTCTGCCCGCAAGGCGATCCGGGAAAACTGGATGCTGCTCGTGCCTTTGGGTGTGCTGGTTTACCTGTTGTTCGGTGGCTACACGCCGCTGTTTGCGGGCACCATCGGTCTGGGGCTGACCGTGCTCTTGATCCTGGGCGGGTCCGCCGTGCTGAACCTTCCTGCGGGGGCCATGCGTACCGTATTCTGGCTGTGTCTGGGCCTTGTCGCCGCCGGGTTCCTGCAATTTGGTATCGACGTGCTGATCGCGGGACTGGCTGTGCTTCTTGTCTGGTGTGCCCTGTCACGCGGCGGGCGCGAAACCCTGATCCTGTGCCGGGATTCCCTGGCCGAGGGGGCCAAGACCGCGCTGCCGGTTGGGGTTGCCTGTGCGCTGGTCGGCATCATCATCGGGACAATGACCCTGACCGGGGCGGCCAATACATTTGGTCAGTTCATTGTGGCAGTGGGGCAGAGCAGTCTGTTGCTGAGCCTGATCCTGACGATGTTCACCTGCATCCTGCTGGGCATGGGGATCCCCACGATCCCCAATTACATCATCACCTCGTCGATTGCGGGGCCTGCCCTGCTTGAGCTTGGCGTGCCGCTGATTGTCAGCCACATGTTCGTCTTCTACTTCGGCATCCTTGCGGATCTGACACCACCCGTGGCGCTGGCCTGTTTTGCGGCGGCACCCATTGCCAAGGAAAGCGGGCTCAAGATCAGCCTGGAGGCGATCAAGGTGGCGGCCGCCGGTTTCGTCATTCCCTTCATGGCGGTCTATACGCCTGCGCTGATGTTGCAGGCGGGCGGGCCTTTGGCCGAAACGATCGGGTATTGGCCGGCCGTCGCCTATATCGTGTTCAAGACGGTCCTGTGCATCGGGATGTGGGGCGCTGCGGTGATCGGCTGGCTGGGCCGTCCGCTGGGCTGGCCCCTGCGCATCCTGGGCATCGTCGCGGCTGTCACGCTGATCGCGGCCTTGCCTGCCACCGATGAAATCGGCTTTGCCCTGGCGGCGCTCTTTGTCGGCGGGGTCGTCATCATGCGGCGCAGGGCGGTTGCGTGACCGGGTGCCTGAGCGTGGGGGCCGCAGTGCTGCATCTGGCGCTGGGGTCCTTCACGCTGCAATGGACCCATTCGGTCGAACATGTCGCCTGGCAGGAAGACTGGCGCGTCGATGGTGACGTGCTGACGCTGGAAGGCTCGCGCCTCAAGGGCTCTGGTGCGGGGATGGAGCCGGGGCCGGATGCGGTTCTGAAGGATGGCTGGTGGGTCTCTGCCGGCCATCTTCAGGTTCCGGCGCTGATGCTGGCGGCCTCCGGTGCGACGGGGGCTGGCTGGACGCTCTGCGCGGACGGTCGCTGTCAGGTCATCGGCGCTGATCGTGCGGCGCCGATCATGGTCGCGCCTTGTAAAACGGAGGCTGTAAAACGTACCGAACCCGTGCCAGACTGAGGGCCATGATCCGTACCGGCCATATACGCACTTTCCTGTTCATGCTGTGCTTTGCGCTGCTGGTTGCGGGCATGGGCGGGATGGTGGCCTATCGGGTGGAGATTCTGCGCCTTGCCGAGACGCTGGACCAATCGCTGACCCTGACGCGTCGCTCCATCGAGACGGAGATCGACCGGTTCCGGTATCTGCCGGAAGTGGCGGAACAGGACGTGCGGATCAGCCGGGCGGTCACGGCACCGCAGGATGCCGGGGCGGTTGCTGCCGCAAACCGGTATCTTGAGACGATTGCCGCCGTATCGGGTGCCAACCAGCTGTATCTGCTGGATCAGTCGGGCATCGCCATCGCGGCCAGCAACTGGAACACGCCGGATAGTTTCGTGGGGATCGACTACAGTTTCCGGCCCTATTTCCGCGATGCGATGGATGCGGGCGCCGGGCGCTTCTACGGGATCGGGGTCACCACGGGCCGACCGGGATATTTCCTGTCCTCGCGTCTGGATCTGGGGGGCGGGGATCTTGCCGTGCTGGTGGTCAAGATTGACCTGACGCCCCTGCAGGCAACCTGGCGGCTGGCCGCCGTCGACACGGCGATTGCCGATGCGGACGGGATCATCTTTCTGTCGGGTCAGCCTGACTGGCTTTACCGGCCGCTGTTTGCCCTCGGGGCGCAGGCGCGTGACCATATTGCGGTGACAAGGCGCTATGAGGGGGTCAATTTCGACACGGCCTACGCACTTTTGGCGGCGGCGCCGTCGTCGCTGGCCGATGTGCAACCTGTGGACCTGTCAGGGCGGTCGCTGCTGCTGCGCCGTCTGGCGATGGAACAGGAGGACTGGCAGGTGATCCAGGCCAGCCCGGTTGCCACCGCACGGCTGACCGCGCTGGCAACGGCGGCGATCCTCGGGCTGACAACGCTGGCGGCGGCGCTGCTGGTGCAGACACTGCTGCAGCGCCGGCGGATGATCCGCATGCGGTTGCAGCAAAGCCGGTTGCTGGAGCAGCAGGTGGAGCGGCGGACCCGCGAGCTGGCCGCCGAGATCGAAACGCGCATCGCGGCGGAACAGGAGCTGAACCGCGCCCAGGACGCGCTGATCCATTCCGAGAAGATGGCCGCACTGGGCCGGATGTCCGCCGCCATCGTCCATGAAATCAGCCAGCCGCTTGCCGCGATGGAGGCGACCCTGGCCGCCGCTGCCATTGGCGGGACGCGGGATGCCGGCGGCACGGCGAAACGGATCGAAACCACACGCGGCCATATCCGGCGGATGCTGCGGACCATCAAGCACCTCAAGAGTTTCAGCCGCAAGGATACCGGGACATTGACCCCGGTGAACATGGACCGGGTGATCGACAACGCCATCGAACTTGTCCGCCACCGCGCCGATGACATCGGGGCCAGGCTGACCTGTGATTGCCCCGGTGACGCGCCGCCAGTGATGGGTGGCATGGTGCGGCTGGAGCAGGTGTTGGTGAACCTGCTGCTGAATGCGCTGGACGCGGTGGTTGCCAATGCGGCGGGGCAGGTCGTGGTCACCCGGAGGGTGACCCCCGAGGCGGTGATCGTGACGGTGAAGGACAATGGTGTGGGCCTGGACGCCGAGGCGATTGCCAAGATCGGAGAGCCTTTCTTCAGCCGCAAGCAGGAAGGCGAGGGGCTGGGGCTGGGCGTTGCGATCAGCCAGTCCATCGTGCAGGATTTCCACGGCACGCTGCATTACGACGCCGCTCCGGGGGAGGGCACCTGCGCGACCGTGACGCTGCCCCGCGCTGAGCAACGCAACCGAAAGACCGCCGCATGAGCCGGGCCGAAATCTGGGTGGTCGATGACGACGACGATCACCGCGAGGGTCTGTGTGATCTGATCGCGGCGGCGGGGCATCATCCGGTCGGCCTGTCGGGGGGCATTGCCGCGCGTGATGCGTTGGAAGGTCCGCTGCCTGACCTTGTCCTGACGGACCTGCGGATGCCCGGCCTTGACGGCATCGGGGTATTGGATGCGGTCCGGGAAGTGGCGGCCGATCTGCCGGTGGTTCTGCTGACCGGACACGGCGATGTTGCGCATGCCGTGCGTGCGATGCAGCGCGGGGCACAGGATTTTCTGGAAAAACCCTATGATGCCGATCATCTTTTGACGGTGGTGGAGCGCAGCCTTGCTTCCGGGCGTCTGCACGCAGAGATCCGGATGCTGCGCGAGCGTCTGAAGGTCGAGGGTGCGCATCTGATCGGGGAGACCACCGCCATCGCCGCCGTGCGTGCGCGGCTGACGGAAATTGCGGGCCTGCCCGTCGATGTCATCCTGCAGGGCGAAACCGGGACCGGCAAGGAACTGGCGGCGCGCAGTCTGCACGACCAGTCGGGGCGCAGCGGCCCGTTTGTCACGATCAATTGCGCAGCCTTGCCGAACAGCGGGTTCGGGGTGGACCTGTTCGGGCGCATTGATGCCACGGGCACCTTGCAGCCGGGGCGCGTGGGCCTTGCCGAGGGGGGGACATTGTTCCTCGACCAGATTGATGTGATGCCGCTTGAGTTGCAGCCGCTCTTGTTGCGCCTGCTGCAATCGCGGCAGATCGAACCGGTGGGCGGGCAGGCACCGATTGATGTCGATCTGCGGGTTGTGGCCTCGGCCAGCGAGGACCTGAAAGAGCTGATTGCAAAGGGGGCTTTTCGGCAGGACCTGTATTATCGGCTGGCAGGGGTCGAGATTCAACTGCCGCCGCTGCGCCAGATCGCGCCGGATATTCCGGTTCTGTTTGTGCATTTCATGACCCAGGCGGCTGTGCGCCACGGTGTGCCGGTGCCCGAGATCACCTTTGCGGAGCGAAAGGCACTGCAGAGCCATGACTGGCCCGGCAATGCCCATCAGTTGCGGCAGGCGGCGCAGCGGCGGATACTGGGGCTGGACGGGGTTGCCGACACCCGGGATCTGGCGGTGAAAGGCACCTTGAAGGACCGCGTGGCACGTTTCGAGGCATTGGAGATCATGCGTGTCCTCGATCAATGCCGGGGCAACACCGCGCGGGCCGCCGCACAGCTGGGCATTCCGCGCCGGACCCTGAACGCCAAGATGAACCGCCAGGGGATCAAACCCTGAGGCGATGCCCGGCTTGCCCCTGCAAGGTCACAGGATGCGTTTGCGCAGGTACATCGACACCACTTCACCCAGGATGACGAAGGCAAGGATCGCCAGCAGTATGGTCGAGACTTCGGGCCAGTTGAAGGTGTCGATGGCGCCCTGAAGGATGATCCCGATGCCACCCGCACCGACCAGCCCAAGCACCGTGGATTCGCGCAGGTTGATGTCCCAGCGCAGGATCGAGACGGCAAAGAATGTGGGCATGACCTGCGGCACGATGGCATATAGCACCACCTTGAAGCGCGTGGCACCACTGGCTTGCAGGGCCTCGACGGGACGCGTGTCGATCTCCTCGATGGCTTCGCCCAGCAGTTTGCCCATGAAGCCGATGGACCGGAACATGATCGCAACGATCCCCGCGATGATGCCGGGGCCGAAGATGGCCACGAAGAGCAGCGCCCAGATGATCGTGTTGACCGACCGTGACGAGACAAGGATGAACCGGCCAATCCACAGGGTCACGACATTGGGCGTGGTGTTGCGCGCGGCGATATAGGCGACGGGCAAGGACAGTATCACAGCGAAGAGCGTGGCAATCGTGGCGATGTTCACCGTTTCCCACATGGCCTGCAGGATAGACGGCAGGTTCTGCGGATCGGGCGGCACCATGCGGCCGAAGAGGTCAGCCATCTGTGCGGGTGAATCCCAGACCCATTCCCAGATCACGTCGATGCTTTGCAGCGCCCAGGCGACCACCAGCAGGGTGGCCAGCAGCACGGCGTAGCGTTTGATGCGCTGTTTCGGGGTGAAGCGGGACCAATGGTCCAATGCGGCGGAGTTGTTCATGCCAGTTTCTCCCGAATGATGCCGCTGACGGCTTCGGACACCAGGATAACCCCGACGATCACCATGGTGATGGCCAGCGCAAAGTCGTAATCATAACGGCCAAAGGCATTGGCCAGCGTTGCCCCGATGCCGCCCGCGCCGACCAGACCAACCACGGCGGAGGCGCGCAGGTTGCTGTCGAGCTGATAGATCGACAGGCCGACCTGACGGGCCAGAATCTGCGGCGCAATGGCGTAGATCAGCGTGCTGAAAAACGGTGCCCCGGCAGAGCGCATCGCCTCGACCTGACCAAAGTCGATCTCTTCGATGCGTTCGGCCAGCAGTTTGGCGACAAAGCCGATGGAATAGACGGTCAGCGTCAGAACTCCGGCAAAGGGGCCAAAGCCCACGGCTTTGACAAAGATGATGGCGACGATGACGGGGTGGAAGCTGCGGGCGATGATGATGGTGGCGCGACCCAGATAATAGACGGGCCGGGGTGCGATGTTGCGCGCGGCGCAAAAGGCGATGGGGATCGACAGGGCCACACCGGCGACGGTGGCCAGCAGTGCGATCTTCAGGCTTTCCATGAAACCGTCGATCAACAGGTCGGCGCGGGCAAAGCTGGGCGGAAAGGCCCCGCTGAAGATCCGCGCGGCGCGGCCCATACCGGCCGAGACGCGTTCCCAGTCAATCGGCAACGTGGCCATGGTAAAGACCACATAGGCCAGAATGGCGAGCCACAGCCCGCGCCGGAGCAGGGTGTTGCGGATGAACGGCGGTTTGCGCCATGTGTCGGGAAAATCGCTCATGCCGCTGCCCCCTGGGCCGCGCGGTCCTCGGCGGGCACACCGGCATAGATTTCATCCATTGCGGCGGCGTTCAGTGCGTCGGGCACATCGTCAAAGATGATCCGGCCATAGCGCATGCCGACGATGCGGTCGGTGTATTGCTTGGCCTCGGTGACGTTGTGGATGTTGATGATGACGGGCAATTCCAGTTCGTTCGCCAGATCGCGCAGCAGCGCCATGATCTGTTCCGATGTCTTCGGATCGAGCGAGGCCGTGGGCTCATCCGCCAGCAGAATTTCGGGCTGCTGCATCAGGGCGCGCACCACGCCGACCCGCTGGCGTTCGCCACCCGACAGTTCGTCGGCGCGTTTGTTGGCGTAATGGGCAATGCCCACGCGCTCCATCAGCTCATATGCGCGACGGATGTCCTCTTTGGGATAGCGGCGCGTCAGCGCGGCCCAGGTCGAGATATAGCCCAGACGCCCTGACTGGACGTTTTCCATGACTGTCAGGCGGTCAACCAGATTGAAACTTTGAAACACCATGCCGATGCGGCGACGGGCCAAACGCAGTTCCGATTTCTTCAGCTGGGTCAGATCGGTGCCGTTCAGCGTGATCGTGCCCGATGTGGGTTCGACCAGACGGTTGATGCAGCGCAACAGCGTGCTTTTGCCCGCGCCGGATGACCCGATGATCGAGACGACCTCTTGGCCGCCGACCTCTAGGTCGAGGTCTTTCAACACGGGATCGCCGCCGTTGTAGCGTTTGACCAGTTTTTCGATTTTCAGCATGGTGACCTCTTACGGACAGATGGGCGCGCGCAAAGGGGCACGGGGCAACCGCGATGGTCGTCCCGTGCCATGTTTGACGCTTAGTTGGCAGCGAGGCCTTGGGGTGTATATTCCACGCCGTTGCTGGCCTGGATTTCGCGGATCACCGCCCATTGGTCCTTGTAGGTGATCGGGATGAACTTGCTCACGCCCTGGAATTCTTCACCCAGCTTGGTGCCTTCGAACTGGAAGCTGAAGAAGGCTTGCTTGATCTTTTCAGCCAGTTCCGGGTCCAGATCATGGGCCACGGTGAAGGAGGTCGTCGGGAAGGGCGCGCTTTCCCAGATCAGGCGCACGTCGGCGGGGTCGTAAAGACCACGTTCGGCCATGCGCTCGACCACTTCCGAGGCCACCGGAGCGGCATCATAATCGCCTGCAACCACGCCCAGCATGGATTGGTCATGGGAGCCGGAATAGGTGACCTCGTAGTCGGTGTCGGGTGTCACACCCAGACCGGGAAACAACGCGCGAGGGGCCTGGTTGCCCGAGTTCGAGGTGGGTGAGGTATGGGCGACGCGCTTGCCCTTGAGATCGGCCATTTCCTTGATGTCGGAATCGGCCTGGGTGAAGACCTGCAGCTTGTAACCGAACTGCCCGTCATCCGCGCCCATGATCGCAAAGGGCACCGCACCGGCAAGGTTCACCGCGAAAGGTGTGGGGCCGGTCGAAAAGCCCGCGATGTGCAGACGGCCCGAGCGCATGGCCTCGACCTCGGCCGAGTTGGACTGAACGGCAAAGAACTGCACGTCGCGGCCTGTGGCCTCTTCCAGATGCGCGATGAACGGTTCCCAGATGTCGGCGTAGACCGCGGGGTCTTCGACCGGGGTATAGGCGAAGACCAGCGTTGACGGGTCGTTCAGCTTGGCCGGGTCGGTGGGGGTGTCGGCAACCAGATCGCCGTTGGCGTCGCAATAGATGGTGTCCAGCACGCCACGTTCGGCGCAGTCGTCCTGGGCAAAGGCGGCCGTGCTGCCAAGGGTTGCGGCAATGGCGGTACCAAGCAGGGTTTTGGTGATATTCATTTTGTTCCTCCCGTAAATACATGTGTCGACCGGCAGTCAGGGGTGCCCATTCCTCCGCAGCCCCTGGGTGGTCGATCCGGGCCGATGCTAGTCGGCAATGACCCGCGCGAGCCACTGCACAAGTGACTAACAGAGTTACCGGGGTGCGGCGCAATGTTAACAGAATTACAATACGGGGGCGTTTGGTTGGTTTTTCACCACGTCACCCTTTCAGGACGCTTGGCGGCTGTGCCCGTGCCGTGACATAGCTTGGTCATGACACGTACCGCTCCACAGCCCCGGATTGCCATTGTCGATGACGATGCCCAGGTCCGGCAGACGCTGTCCGCCTTGCTTGAGCAAAGCGGCTACCGGGCGATTGCCTGCGCCGACAGTGCTGCATTTCATGCGCTGGGTGATCCGCCCGCGATTGAGCTTGCGCTGATCGACCTGCGGCTTCGGGGCGAAAGCGGGTTGATGCTGGCGATCCACATCCGCGAGAAATACAACCTGCCGATTGTCATGCTGACCGGCGTCGGGGATGAGATCGACAAGATCATCGGGCTGGAAACCGGCGCGGATGATTACCTGATCAAACCCTTCAACCCGCGCGAACTGGTGGCGCGCATTCGTGCGGTGCTGCGCCGCTATGGCCATGGCGCGGTAACGCCGCCCGCGACGGGTCACGAGATCGGCTTTGGCGACAAGCGGGTGGATTTGCAGAAACGCGAGTTGCAGGACGCGGCGGGCAACGAGATTCCGCTGACCAATGCGGAATACCGGCTGCTGGATTACTTTGTGCGCAATCCGGGCCGGATCATCCCGCGCCCGGAACTGCTGGAGGAACTGGGCAGCGACACCGAACGCTATCTGGACCGTACCATCGACGTGCTGATTCTGCGCCTGCGCCGCAAGATCGAACCGATCCCCTCCAAGCCGGTGCATCTGCAAACGCGCCGTGCGCAGGGCTATATCTTTGTGCTGGACGGGCGCAGGGCATGACAGGCGCGGGCCTGTCGCGGCTGAGCATCCGCACGCGGCTGCTGGGGGCCATCGGGCTGTTGTCGGTGGCGGCGGCGGCGATCGGGATCATCGCCTTTTACACGCTGGAGCGGGCCGACCGGCAAATCGAATTGCTGCACGGCGTGACCCTGAGCGAAGTGTCGCGGGCGCTGGAATTGTCACAGAATGCCGCGACCCTTTCGAAGTCCGCGCCCTTTCTGTTGTCGCTGAATCCACCCTTCGGGATAGCCACCGAAACCGATGAAATCTATGCGGCGATCACCCGGCTGGAAGCCATGGCCGAGGGCGATGCGGAATTGTCGCTGTCGGTGGCACGGATGCGGGCGGCGGTGGATGATCTGGTCGAGATCATTCCGCAGCGCAACCAGATCCGTCAGGATATCGCCGGGATAGATGCGGCGCTTGAGGTGCTGCTGCGCCGCTATCGGCAGTGGATCACCACGCGCGAGGCCACGACCTATCAGCGGCAGGCCTGGGCCGCGTTGCAACAGCTTGCGATGGAGGCGGTAGGGACCGCGCGCGCCAATACGCTGACCTCGATCTGGGAATTCCGTCTGGGGTACAGGAACATCCGTGCCGACATTCTGGCGGTCGCCACGCCGCAGATAGCCGACAATGTGCAGGAGATCGACCGTACCATCAGCCGCGATGATACGCTGTTCAATCTGGTCTATCGCAGCCTGGCGATTTCGCTGGACGCGGAAAACGCCCTGTTCCGGATTCGGACCGAGGCGGAGCGGATCAATCTGCTGGCCGCACAAAAGGTGACCGCTGCGCGTGAACGGCTTGAGTTGTCACAGGCCGACACCCGCGCCCGTCTGGCGCTGGCGCAATGGGTGATGCTGGTGCTGATGGCGGTCAGCGTGGGGGTGGCGGTGGTCTCGGCCGTGTTTGTCTCGCGCTATGTGGTGATGAACCTGCACCGGATCGCTCAGGCCATGCGCAGGCTGGCGGCCGGGGATCGTGCGACGCGGCTGGAACGCAGGCTGGAAAGCGAGGACGAGATCGGGCAGCTGTTCTCGGCTTTTCGCATCTTTCGCGCCAATGCGCTGCGGCTGGACCGCAATTCACGGCTGATCCGGCGGCAGAACACGCTGTTTTCGCGGGTGTTCGAGAACATCACCGACGGGGTGGTGATCACGGCTGCTTCGGGGCGCATCCTGGCGCAGAACCAGCGCATTCGCGCGCTATTGCGTCTGCCCGAGGGGGCGGGGGCAGTGGAAACGGTGGAAGATCTGCTGGCGCAATCGCCTTTTGAGTTGCGCGAGACGGCGGTTACGGCGGCGGGTTATCAGGAATATGAAAGTGCGGCGGGTCACGTGATGGAACTGCGCCGCTCGCCCTTTCCCGAAGGCGGCGCGGTCTGGTTGTTTTCAGAAGTCACCGAACGGCGGCTGGTCGATGCGCGGCTGGCGGAAATCCAGCGGGTCGAGACCCTGGGCAAGGTGACGGGCGAGGTGGCCCATGACTTTGGCAACATCCTCTCCACGATCTCGGGCAATCTGCATCTGCTGGAAAGCGCCGAAGGTGATGCGGCCAGGCGCCTGCGGGCGCGGATAGAGGATGCAGTGGATCTGGGCGTGACCCTGACCGAACGGTTGCTGGCCTTTGCCCGCAAACAGCATCTGGAGCCGCAGCGCACCGATATTGTTGATTTGCTTCATGCAATGCATGATCTGCTGGAGATTGCCCTGCCCGAGACGGTCACGCTCACGGTCACTGCGCCGGACGGGCCGGTCTGGGCGACAATCGACCCCGGCCAGCTGGAAAGCGCGATCCTGAACCTTTGTGTCAACGCGGGTCAGGCGATCAGCAGCAGCGGGCATATCGAGATTTCGGTCACCGAGCGGGAGGATGGCCATATCGCGCTGGTAGTAGCGGATGATGGTCACGGCATGAGCGCGGAGGCCTTGCGCTATGCGACCGAGCCGTTCTTTACCGCGCGCCGCGATGGCAGCGGCACCGGGCTGGGCCTGTCGATGGTGGATGGATTTGTGCACCAGTCAGGCGGCAGTCTGCACATCGCCTCGGTGCCTGAGGAGGGGACGCGTGTCACTCTACTGTTCCCGCCGGCGGCTGAAGAAACCGCCGTGATGCAGCATCGGGGGCGGGCTCTGGTGATTGATGACGATCCCCGCGCGCTGGCAGCTGCCGCCACGGCACTGGAAACGCTGGGCTTCGAGGTGAGCACCGCCGCCGATTTCGCGGGCGGCCATGCGGCGCTGGAAAGGGCGCCCCGGCCCGATCTGGTGTTGAGCGACCTGAAGCTGGATGCGCAGCACAGCGGCTGGGATCTGATCCGCAAGGCGCTGGATGGTCACCCGCAGACCCGCGCAATTGCCATGTCGACTCAGTTGCCCGCCGCCGACCGGATCGGGGAGGCCGACCGGGGCCGCTTTGCCCGTGTGGACAAGCCGGTGTCTGTCGACGCCTTGGCGCAGGCTTTGGCAGGGATCTGACCCAGCCCCATCCGGTGGCGTTCAGAGCTTTGCGAGCGCCGATTCCATCCTTGCGTATACTTCTTCCGGATCGTGGCAGGCATTGAGCCAGAGGCAATTGTCGGTCTTGCCGGTCTGGCGCAACCAGTCCACGACGGTCATGCCTGTTGTCAGCTCTCCGGCGCATTCGATATCGACAGGGCATAACCTGCCATCGAAGAGCTCGGGCCAAAGGAGAGCGGATACAGCGATTGCGTCATGCAACGGGCGGGTTGCAGTGCCGTACTTGGCGTTGCCGTAGCGTTCGAAGAATTCCATCATGCCGGCGCAGGCGCGCATGACCGGGGTGCCGTGATCGGCCAGGGTCTGTGACCAGCCAAGCGGGGCAGGCGCCTTGTGGGTGCAATCCAGCGGTACGGCAGTGATCGGAACCCCGGACCCCAGCACGATGCGCGCGGCTTCGGGGTCGACGAGGATATTGTATTCTGCCGCGGGCGACATGTTGCCGCCTTCGAAAAACCCACCCCCCATGAAAACGATCCGGTCGATTTGCTTGGCAATCTCGGGCGCGCGGCGCAGTGCCAGCGCGATGTTGGTCTGCGGGCCAAGCGCGATCAGCGTCACGGGGTCCGGATGGCTGCTGATCGTATTTATGATGAAATCCACCGCATGACCCGGTGCAGGGGGATGCGCGGCCGGGGCCCAGTCCCAGCCGTCGATCCCGGTGTCGCCGTGGATCTCCGGCACCGGGCGGGGCGCGCGCAACAGCGGACGCGGCGCGCCCGCGTGAACCGGTGTGTCGCCCCGACCGGCCAGTTCGACGATGCGACGGGCATTATCGGTTGTCTGCGCCAGCCCCATGTTCCCGGCGACCGTTGTCAGGCCGAGCACGTCAAGTTCTGGGGCGGCAAGTGCCAGCAGAATCGCAAAGGCATCATCCTGTCCGGGGTCGGTGTCGATGATGACGGGTTTGGGCGGCATGGCGGTTGTCCTTTTGATTGGGAGCGGAGGAGAAGATCGAATTTTAGGCGTTGCGGGGTTTTTGCCCTTGAAGGGCCGGATTTGGGAATGGAAAGAGTTGCCCTGCCCTCATTTATGTACATTGTATACAGAATTGGCATAAGGAGAGAGTCCATGAAAGGCGATTTCGACAATATCCCGATCGTCAGCCTTGCCGGTCTGGCTGATGATGCAAATTCAGGCGACAGGTTCAAAACCGTTGCGGCCCTGAAAGAGGCGCTTGAGGTTTCCGGCTTTGCCTATCTGTCGGATCACGGCGTGTCCGAGGATCTGGTGGAGCGGATGCGGCAGCAGAATGTGGCCTTTCACGATCAGCCGATGGAAGAAAAGCTCAAGCTGAAGATCAATGCGTTTCACCGTGGGTACATGCCCATGTCCACCTCGACGATTGTGACCTCGTCCGTTGCCAAGGTGACCAAGCCGAACCGGTCTGAAAGCCTGATGTTCATGCATGAGGTTCCCGAAGACGCTCCCTATGCGGGCGAACCCTTGCAGGGGCCGAACCAGTTTCCCGAAAACCTGCCGGAGGTGCGCAGCACCGCGCTGGAGTACATGACCCAGATGACCGCGCTTGGCGCACGGCTGGCCGGTGGCATTGCCGAGGCGCTGGGGCTGCCGCGCGACTGGTTCAAAGAGCATTTCGACAATCCCACGTTGTTCCTGCGCCTGCTGCATTATCCTGAACAGCCCGACGAGGAGGAATTGTTCGGATCGGCGCCGCATACCGATTACGGCTTTGTCACGCTGCTCAAGCAGGATGATGTCGGCGGCCTTGAAGTGCGCAACAAACGCAACGAATGGATCCCGGCACCGCCGATCAAGGGTACATTCGTGATGAATGTCGGCGACATTCTGGCGAAATGGTCGAACGGGCGGCTTGTCTCCACCCCGCACCGGGTGCGCAACCTCAGCCGCCGCGACAGGTATTCGCAGCCCTTCTTCTATGACCCGTCGATGAGCGCATTGGTCGCCTGCCCGGAGGAGATGCTGGACAAGGGAGAGACCGCGAAAATGGAGCCGGTGCTTTATGGCGATTACCTGCTTGAGCGGCTCAACAAGAACTACGACTACCGCAAAAAAGCCTCGTGAAGGGCGCGGGTTGCATCATGCATCATAAAACCACAGGGAAACTGAAATGACACAGATGAACCGACGTACAATGTTGACGGCATTGCTTGCGCTTGGCGGCGCAAGCGTGCTGCAGGTCCCGGGCGTGCGCGCTCAGGCAGAGAAGCTGGTGATCACCACCTATGGCGGGTCCTGGGAGAAATTCTGGCGCGATACGCTGATCCCCGGCTTTGCTTCGGAGACGGGCATAGACCCGCAGCTGGATATCGGGCTGGGGCGCGTCTACACCACCAACCTGCGCGCCGCCGGGAAGGACAACCCGCCCTACAGTTGTCTGATGACGAACGAGATCTATTCCACCGTCCTGCGGGACGAGGGGTATTTCGAGAAGCTGGACCTGTCGATGTTGCCGAATTATGCCGATCTCTATCCGGTGGCGACCAAGGCATCTGATGGCTATGCGGCGGTCGGGCTGATCTCGCCCATCGGGATCGGCTATCGCACCGACCTGATCCAGACGCCGCCGACATCGTGGAAAGACCTTTGGGAGAACCCGGAAGTTGCCGGGCAACTGGGGCTTTACAATATCCAGAACTCGGCCGGGAAAATGTTCCTGATGCTGACCTCGATGATCTATGGATCGGGGATTGATGACCTTGAGACAGGCTTTGCCAAGCTGGCGGAACTGGGGCAGGTGTATCAGACCGATTTCAACATGAGCACCGCGCTGGCCACCGGCGAAGTGGCGATTGCCCCCTTCGATTTCGGCGAGATCGCGCGCCTGCGGGCGCAGGGCCTGCCGGTGGATTGCATCATTCCCGAAGAAGGGTTGATGATGTGGGACCAGACTTTCAACATCTGCGTGAACGGTGCCGCGCGCGAGGATGCCTATAAGTACCTCAACTTTGTTCTGGGCCCGGTGGGGCAGGATCTGTTGATGCGTGAATTCTTTGTGTCGCCGGTCAACCGTAACGTCGAGGTGCCTGCAGATCTTCAGCGCGACGTGCCGGTCCATGGCGAGGCGATGGCGCAGTTCATCGACTGGGACTGGAAGCTGATGAACGCCAACGCCGAGGAAATCGCGCGCCGCTGGAACGAGATTTTCGGCGCGTGAAAAACAACAAATGCCTGCCCCACAGGGGGCAGGCGATGCCGGAAAGAGGGCTCCCTGCATGACCGAAGTTTCGCTGCTGTCGCTTGTCAAATCCTATGGCAAGTCGACGGCGCTCAAGGGGATATCGCTTGACGTGGGCCATGGCGAGTTCGTGTCGCTACTTGGGCCGTCGGGATGCGGCAAGTCGACGACGCTGAAATGCATCGCCGGTTTCGAGGATGTGACCGATGGCAAGATCCTGTTCGACAGCAAGGACATCTCGCGCAAATTGCCCGAGGATCGTGATATCGGGATGGTGTTCCAGTCCTATGCGCTGTTCCCGCATATGACGGTAGAGCGCAACCTGGCCTTCGGGCTGGAAATGCGCCGCATGGCGCGGTCTGAAATCGCCGAACGTGTGGCCCGCGCGATGGATATGGTACAGTTGACGCCCTATGCGGACCGCTATCCCAAGGCCTTGTCGGGGGGCCAGCAACAACGTGTCGCTCTGGCCCGCGCGCTGGTGATCGAACCGGCGATCCTGCTGCTCGACGAACCACTGGCCAACCTGGATGCCAAGTTGCGCGACGAGATGCGCGGGTTTATCCGCGATTTGCAAAAGCGGGTCGGGATCACCACGATCTATGTCACCCATGACCAGAACGAGGCGATGACCATGTCGGACCGGGTCGTTGTCATGTTTGACGGCAAGATCGCACAGGCGGCACCGCCCGAGGATGTCTATGACCGGCCTGCATCGGAACGGGTTGCACGGTTCGTGGGCAATGCGAATATCCTCGACCTCGCCGTGGCGGGCCAGATGCATGGGCGCACCTCGCTGAGCGTGCCGGGCGGCGGCAGGCTGGCCGTAACTGGCGGCGGCGATACGCCTGCGACCCGGCTGCGGGTGATGGCGCGGCCCGAACAGATCGCGCTGACCGGGCCCGGTGAGGGGCATCTCGACGGGCGGATCACCAAGCGGTATTTCAGCGGCGGCCATGTGGAGTATCATGTGGAAACCGACTGCGGGACACTGAACGTGCTGTCCCCGACGACACAGAACATGGCCGAAGGGGCCAATGTCGGCCTGACTTTCGATACCCAACGCCTGTGGCCACTGCCCGATTCTGCCCGCGCGGCGGAGCCTGCCGCATGAAGCGCGCGCGCATCCTGATGCTGATCGCCCCGGTTGCGGTGCTGATCTTTCTGTTCATCGTGCTGCCCTATGTCACCGTGCTGCTGATGAGCTTTCGCGCCCCCGCCGATGGCCAGCCCTATGGCGCGGGGTTCAGCGTGGAGGGGTATCGCCAGTTCTTCAGCCAGAGCTACTACGCGCTGTCCTTGCCGCAAACGATGGGGCTGGGCATCGTGACCTCGCTGGTGTGCCTGCTGCTGGGCTATCCCGTGGCCCTGCATATCGCCACGGCACCGAAACGCTGGCGCGGGCTGCTATACGGCATCGTGCTGTCGCCGCTGCTTGTGGGGATCGTGGTGCGCAGCTACGGCTGGACCATCCTGCTGGGCAATGCCGGCGTGATCAACACGACGCTGCGCAATCTCGGGCTGATCGAGCGGCCGCTGCCGCTGATGTATAATGAATTCGGCGTTGTGCTGGCGCTGGCGCATGTCTTTCTGCCCTTCATGGTGCTGCCGCTTCTGGCGTCGTTGCAGACAGCGGATCCGGCGGTGCGGCAGGCGGCGCGGTCGCTTGGGGCCGGGCGGTTCACGGTGTTTCGCCGGGTGACCCTGCCGATGTCGATGCCGGGCATACAGTCAGGCTGCATCCTGGTCTTCGTGCTGGCGATTTCATCCTATGTGACGCCCGCACTGGTGGGCGGCATGCGGGTCAAGACCACGACATTGCTGGTGGTGGATGCGCTGATCGACCAGTTCCAGTGGCCCTTCGGGTCGGCAATGGCGCTGACGCTGGCCATCAGCGCGGGGATCGTGGTGCTGATCTTTGCCCGCCTGACCCGCATCAGGTGGAGCTGAGCCATGGGTCTTGTCACACCGCTGCTGTCGCTGCTGCGCGCGCTTGTCTATGTCTTTCTGCTGGCCCCGATCGTCGTGGTCGTGCTGGCTTCGTTGAACGCGGGCAATTTCCTGACCTTTCCGCCGCAGGGCCTGAGCCTGCGCTGGTTCTGGACCTTCCTGAACAACGATGTCTTCATCGACGCCATTGTCTATTCACTGATCCTTGCGGCGCTGGCCACGGCGGTATCGCTGGTGCTGGGCACGATGGCTGCGCTCTACTTTGTTCGTCATGCCCGCCGCGAGGCCGAAGTGGTGCGCATCGGAGTGCTGCTGCCGCTGATCCTGCCCGAGATCCTGACCGCCATCGCCTTGCTGTTCTTTTTCTACGAGATCGGCATCGGTACGCAGTACAAGATTGCGCTGTTCACCGGCCACGTGCTGATGACACTGCCGTTTGTATTTCTCAACGTGACCACCTCCCTGCAAGGGCGCGACGATGCGGTCGAACTGGCGGCGCGCACCCTTGGCGCTTCGCGGATGACGGCGTTCCGGCGCATCACGCTGCCGCTGATCGCGCCGGGCATGGCGACCGGTGGCGTGTTTGCATTCATTATCAGCTTTGATACCTTCGGAGTTTCCTTCATCCTGAAGGGAACCGGATCAGCACCGCTGCCGATCCAGCTTTATGACTATCTGCGTTTCAATTTCACACCCGAGGCTGCTGCCGTGTCCACTGTTTCCATCCTGCTGACCCTCGTCCTTGTCACCCTCTCCAACATGTTGTTCGGGCGCGATTGACCGGAATGGACGATACTGTGGATACATCACTGGGGCTGCGGCCCATCGGGGTCGAGGTCGCGGACCGTCTGGAAGCCGCCATCGTGCGGGAGACTTTCGCACCGGGCGAAAAGTTGCGCGAAGTGGACATTTGCACACGCTTCGGCGTGTCGCGGTCGCCCCTGCGCGAGGCATTCCAGATCCTCGAAGCGCGTGGTCTGGTAGAGCGGCGGCCGCGGCTGGGCACGCGCGTGACCGAGATGACCGTCGAGGTGCTGGACGAGATCACGACCTGCCGTCTGGCGCTGGAATGCACCTGCAGCCGGTTGCTGGCAGAACGCGAGGATCACGCCGAGATCGCCGACACGCTGGATCAGGTCCTGGCCGAGATGCGCAAGGCCAGGGCGCAGCGCGACTTCAGATCGGGGTTCGAGGCCAACGTGCGCCTGACAGCCCTGATGCACAAGCAATGCGGCAATTCGGTGCTGATGCGTCTGCTGGATCAGCTCGACACATCCGCCCTGCGCTATCGGTTCCGGGCCTATCTGAGCACGGCGGGGATGCTGGATGACATGATCGAGGGCAACAGGGCGCTGATTGCCGAAATCCGCAATGGCCAGGGCCAGCGGGCCGCCGAGATGACCGACCGGCTGATCCGCTCCGCATGGCAGACCACCCGAGATCTTTTCCTGAGCACTTCCGAAAGTACAAAGACATGAACAGACCCGACGTCGCCTTCCTGGGGTTCAAGATGGATACGGTGGTCACGCAGGTCGCTGCATTCGCCACCCCCGTGCTGGCGGATGATATTGCCGCGCTGTCGCCGGAACGGCGTGCCGCGATCACCTGTGCGGTCACATCGGCGGTCAACGGTGCATCGGGCGAGCTGCTGGATCTGTTGCCCAACCTCTCTCACATCGTATCCGCCGGTGCCGGGCTGGACCGGTTCGATTTTGATGACCTGCGGGCGCGGGGCATCACGCTGAACGATACCGGGCATCTGGTCAGTTCGGACACCGCGGAAATGGCGGTGATGTTGCTTTTGGCGATGGCGCGGGATGTTGTCCGGGCGGATGATCATGTGCGCAGTGGCCGCTGGGCCGACGGGCATTTCGGCTATCGCATCCGGGTGGCGGGCAAGACGGCGGGGATTGTTGGCCTGGGCCGGATCGGGCGGCTGATCGCGGAGCGGCTGACCGGACTTGGCCTTGACGTTGCCTATCACACCCGCGCGCCCAGGCCGGATGCACCCTGGCCCCATGTGGGCGACCTGGAAGAACTTGCAGCGCGGTCCGATTTCCTGGTGGCGGCTGTGCCCGGTGGCGCGGCCACGCGGAACATGTTCGATGCGGGGGTTCTGCGTGCACTGGGGCCGCGTGGCTATTTCGTCAACATCTCGCGCGGGACGGTTGTTGACGAGGAGGCGCTTATTTCGGCCCTGACGGAGGGCACGATTGCCGGTGCCGCCTTGGACGTATTCGAAAACGAGCCGCGTCCCGACCCACGGTTTGCTAAACTGTCGAATGTCACCCTGACGCCCCATGTCGCCGCGATCACCGAGGATTACGCCGCCGAACTGGCCGCCGATATCGCACGGCAGGTGGCGGCGCATCTGGAAATCGGTCTGCCACAGGCCTGAGGGTCGTCCTGCCGGGAAACCCGTCAAAGCCCGCGGCTGCCAGCGCGTCATCCGCCGTGCAGGTCAGCCGACGGTCACGCCGCCACAGACAAAGAGCGTCTGCCCGGTGACAAAACCGGCGCGGTCATCGCAGAAAAAGCTCACGGCATTGGCGACATCTTCGGGTGTGCCCATGCGGCCCAGAGGCACGGCATCCACGATCGCCTTGGTCTTTGGGGCGTCTGGCGGGTTGTTCTCCCAGAACGCGGTTGTTGCGATGGGGCCGGGGGCCACGCAATTGACGGTGATGGAGTCTTTGCCCAGTTCAAGCGCCCAGGTGCGTGCCATGGATTGCGCGGCACCCTTGGTGGCGCTGTATAGCGTCCGGTCCAGTTTGCCCTTTGTCACGCGGCTGGTGTTGAAGACGATCCGCCCGCCACCGTGTCTGCGCATCTCGGGCACGACAAGCTGGGCGCAGATGATGGATGTCCGCAGATTGAGATGCATGAGCCTGTCAAAATCCTCAAGCTGCACGGCCTCCAATGGGGCAGGGGCGACCAGCCCGACATTATTGACCAGGCAGGTGACCTTGTGGCCGGCAAGAATGCCGCGCAGCGCCTGCCGTGTGGCTTCCGCATCGGTCAGGTCGACCATGACGGCATCCGCCTGCAGGCTTTCGGCCTCCGGCTTTGCGATATCAAGCGCGAAAACGCGGTAACCGTCCTGTTGCAGACGCAGCGAAATGGCCTGGCCGATGTTGCGCCCACCGCCGGTGACGATTGCTGATTTCTGGGTCATGATCTTGCCCGATGCCTAACCTGTGACCGGAGAGTAGCCGAGCCGCGGCGTCACCGCCTCGCCGTGAAAGCGGTAGGTGCCATCCTCCGCCCTTTCCAGGTCTCCGAGACCGGGGTAGGGGAAGTGATAGCCGTGATAGCGGATGTTGTTGTCCACGACATGGGCAAATATCACCGATTTTGCGTCCGCCCCCATCTGCGGATCGCTGTCGTAATCCATGTGAAAGAACCATTCCGGGTGGATCGGGTCAAAGATGTGGTGATGCGCGACGTCGCCGGTGAACACGACCTTCTCGCCCTGGCTTTCAAAGATGAAGGCACATTGCCCCATGCTGTGCCCGGCGACAGAGAGCGTCGTGACACCGGGCAGGATGTCATCACCCAGTTTGAAAAGCCTGACCCGCTCGCGGTAGGGCGCAACAGCGGCCAGCGTCCCTTCGGTCCAGGGTTTTCGGAAATCGGTGCGGGACAGGCTTGCCTCGTCTGTCCATTCCTCCCAATCGGTATCGGAGACATAGAGATCGGCATTCTTGTAGACCGGCGTTCCGTCCGGGTGGATCAGCCCGTAGGAATGATCGGGGTGCAGGTGGGTCATCAGAATGACGTCGATATCGTCGGGGTTGATGCCGCTGGCCTTCATGTTGTCGAGGGTATGGCCCATCGTGTCGCCGAAAAGCTGAGAGGTCCGGCCCATGCCCGCGTCGATCAGGATCAGCTTTTCGCCGGTGTTCACGACCACCGGGATCAGATCCATGGGAAAGAATTCGCCCTGGGGCAGGCGGTAGGCTTCTTTCAGACGCGCAAGCTCGGCAGGATCGGCGTTGGGGAACAGGCCTTCGTACCCGTGATGAATATATCCATCCCATATCGCCGTACACTCCAGGGCACCGACGTTGAAACGATACCATCCGACGTTCTGCGTCTTGAGCTGTTTTGCTGTCATGATTGTAATCCCCCCTTGAAATGTCCTCTGAGCGGCGCGGTTGCGGGCCAGATTCCGTATCCTGTCCTACCGTAATACGGTAATAGCGCAAACGCGTCCACCCGCTATTTCAATCCAAACGGGGCAGATGGCGCAAGCCTGCCGAAACTGATCTGACCGGGGGTGTCTGACGCGGCCAATTGGCCTGAAAACTGGCGAAAATTCAACCAACTGCGCGTATCGGCCACTTTACGAGTGTTTTTGGCGTCTTTAGTGTATTCTCGCCTCAGTAGTGGGGGCGAAGCACGTTGACTGTAATACTGTAATATCGTAGGATGGTCTTGCTGTGCACTCGCCCCTTACCGACTGAGTGTTGTTGCCGGTCCGCCTGTTGCAGGGATGTCCGGTCTATTGTGAAGTAAAACGGAGAAATGCATGGCGAAGTCGACCGTGATTGCAAGAACTGCGGCCCCTCTTCGGCAGCAAGTTGTCCGACTGGTCCGAGAGGACATTCTTGAGGGTAAACTTGTTCCCGGGCAACGTCTGGTCGAAAGCACGCTTTGCGATGCTTACGGGGTGTCCCGCACCGTGATCCGAGAGGCGCTGCGCCAGCTTGAATCGGAACATCTGATCGAAGTGGTTCCGAACCTCGGGCCGATCGTGGCTGTCCTGACGGAAAAGGAAATCAGGTCGATCTATGTGGTGCGGGCGGCCCTTGAGGGGTTGGCCGGCAAGCTCTTTGCCGAGAATGCAGATGCCACCCAGGCGAAAAACCTGGTGAAACTGAGGGACCGGCTGGATCGCGAATACCGCAAGGGCGACATTGAAAGCCGCGAGCTGATCAAGGCCGATTTCTATCGGCAGCTGACCGAAGGTGGCGGGAACGAGATTCTGGCGGAAAGCCTGAGGAGCATGCATGCCCGGATCGCGATGTTCAGGCGGTTTGCATTTGTGGACGAGGCCCGGATCGAGCCATCCATCGCCGAGCTGGAGACGATCATCGATGCGGCGGCAATTGCCCGGAACGGCGAGGCCGCATGGGCGGCCTGCGAACATCACATTCTTCTCGCGGGTGAACTGGCGATTGAGGAATATGTAAAGCGGAACAAGGACATCCTGCCTGACGGCTGAGAAGGCGGGCGGCGCGCAACACGCCGTCAGGTCAATGTCAGGGTTTTTCCCACCAGCTTCGGTCACCGGCGACACCGCGGGCCAGAAGCGCCTTGATGGCCTGCTCCGTCATCGGGGCCGGGTTGTTGAGAACAAGCCGCGTCGCCTTGACCGAGGATGCGGCGATCTGGTCGAAATGTGTCTCTTCGACGCCGAGTGACGCCAGTTCCATCGGTGTGCCGGTCTTTTCCAGCAGTTCCTCGATCCGGGTGATCGCGGCGCGGCCCTGATCGCGCTCCGACTGGCCGGGCCGGGCCACCCCGAGAGTTTGACCGATCTGCGCAAATTCGGAAGTGCAATAGGGCAGGTTGAACCGCATGACATAGGGCAGCAGCGCCCCCACCCCGAAGCCATGCGGCGTGTGACCGATGGCGGCCATCGGGCTTTGGATCGCATGGGCGGCCGCCGTCCCGGTCGTGTTGATCGCCATACCCGCGCAATAGGCGGCAAACATGACGTCAGAACGCGCCGCGAGATCGGAAGGATCGTCCACGACTGCGCCAAGGGACTTGTTCATCAACGTCAGGCCCTGTGTGCAGAACATGTCGGTGATGCGGTTCTTGCCCACGTAGATCTGCGTGGCGATCTGCTGCGGTGTCGGGTTCTTGGGCCTGGCTGTATAGGCTTCGACCAGGTGGGACAGCGCGTCTGCCGCCGTGGCCGCCGTCAGGCCCGGCGGGCAGCTCAGCGTCAGTTCCGGGTCGATGATCGCGATGGCCGGGGCGATATGGGCATCGGCGATCGCCATCTTCATCTGGTTCTCGTCGTCATAGACAATGGCAAGGCTGGTGACCTCGGCACCGGTGCCGCCGGTGGTCGGGATCGTGATGATGGGAATGCCCGGGCCGGGGACCGCAAATTCGCCGAAATAGTCCCTGACATCGCCGCCATGGGCAAGGATCACGGAAACCGCCTTGGCCAGATCCATGCAGGAGCCGCCGCCGATGCCCACAATCACGTCGATACTGCCCCTGGCGAATGGCGCGGTGGCGTCGATGATGTTCTGGCGTGGCAGGTCGGGCAGCGCCTGATCGTAGATCGAAATCGTCATGCCCGCTGCCGAAAGATCGTCATGCATCGCCTTGAATTCGGGCGTGGTTGCCATGCGTTCGTCGGTCACCATCAGGACCCGCGTGCCAAAGCCGCGCGCATAAAGGCCAAGTTGCCCACGTTGTCCGGGGCCGAAAAGGACGGTCTTGGGTTGACGGACAAGACCAAGGCCGAGCGTGTTTTCCATCGACATCAGGCAAAAGCCTCATTCACCGTGACGGCCATGTATTTCTGTTCCGTGAATTCGTAGATGCCATCGTTGCCCGCCTCGCGGCCGATGCCGGATGTCTTGGTGCCGCCAAAGGGGGCCTTTGGATCTGCCATGATACCTCTGTTGATGCCAACCATCCCGAATTCCAGCCGCTCACCGAAGTTGATCGCGCGGGACAGGTCCCTGGTGAACACATAGGAGGCTAACCCGAAGTCGCTGTCATTTGCAAAGGACAGCGCTTCCTCCGGGCCCTCAACAGAAAAGATCGTGGCGATGGGCGCGAAAAGCTCGTTGGAACACATCACGTCATTGCGCCCGACATAGCGCAGCACGGTCGGTTCGAAAAAGAAACCGTCACCGGCAATCGGCTTGCCGCCGGCAAGCAGCGTGCCGCCCGCCTGGGTCAGCTGCACAACGGTATCGGACAGACGGTCTCGCTGCCTGGCCGAGATCATCGGCCCTACATCGACCGAGTTCATGCCGTCGCCGACCGTCAGGGCCTTGACCTTGGCCACGAATTTCTCGGTGAATTCCGCTTCGACGCGGGCATCCACGATGATGCGGTTTGCCGCCACACAGGCCTGACCCGCGTTGCGGAACTTGCAAATGATCGCCTGATCGACGGCAAGGTCGATGTCGGCGTCATCAAGGACGATGAAAGGCCCGTCGCCACCCAGCTCCATCGACGCGTTCATGATGTTGCGGGCACCCTGTTCCATCAGCAGGCCGCCGACCCCGGTGGACCCTGTGAAAGACACCTTGCGCAGGCGCTTGTCCTGCATCAGCGGTTTCGACACGCCGGAGGAATTGGTCGTATGCAGCAGGTTTGCCACGCCCGGCGGGAAGCCCGCGTCATGCAGCACCTGCATGAAAAGCGCGCCGGTCATCGGCGTTTCCTGCGCGGTCTTGGTGATTGTCGTGCAGCCGGCCGCCAGCGCTGCGCCCCCCTTGCGCACGATCATCAGCAGCGGAAAATTCCACGGTGTGATCAGCAGGCAGGGGCCGACGGGCTGGTGCGTCACCATCACCCGGAAGCCGCCGTTCGAGCTCTCGGAATAGGTCCCATGCAGATGCGCGGTCTGTTCCGCGAACCACAGCAGAAAGTCAGCCGAGAGAAGGAATTCGGCGCGGGATTCAGTCAGCGGCTTGCCGCTTTCCAATGTCATCGTATGTACGAAGGCCTGTTCGCGCTCCAGCATCAGGGCATGGGCACGGTGCATGAGATTGGCACGCGCACGCGGGGCCACGCGCGCCCAGGCGGCCTGCGCGGCATGCGCACTGTCAAGCGCCCGCAGCGCGTCTTCACTGCCCGCGTCAGAGACTTTGGCAATGGTTTTTCCGGTGGCCGGATTGATCACGTCAAACTGAGTCGCGGCATCTGTCCAGGCCCCGTCAATGTAAAGCCGCGTGTCAGGCAGAAGGCCGCCTTCCGGCTTTGATACAAGGTCCTTGGGGTGATTTGTCATGGTATTTTCCTTGTGGACTTGGCGGCTGTTCCGCGCTGATGGCGTGAATAGATATTGCGTAATACTGTATTATCGGATTATGTTCATGACAAGCGCATTTTGCTGGCGGGGCGCTGTCCGGCCAGAATTTCCAAAGCAGAATTCAGCTTGTTGACGGTATTACGGTATTACAGTAAGCATGTGGCAAGAGAGTTGATTTCCGGCTTTGAAAGAAGCGGATTTCGGCTTCTGCGCCGATAGCTGTCGGCGGAGAATCAAGGGAGGATTTCGGTCAATTGCAGGGGGTTCAGGCGCCCATCGGGCGCGCAGCCCTCAGGGGGCAACGCCCAACCGGTCCGTCGTGGCCCCTGGCTGACAAAAGATTGAGCGCGGCACTGCCGCAGGTGAGATGAAAAAGGGAGAACTGGCATGAACGAGACGACATTGAATGGCCTTGAGCTTGACGTGGCGGTCATCGGGACGGGGGTGGGCGGCCTGTACGCACTGCACCGGACACGCAACGAAATGGGCATGAACGTTCAGGCGTTCGATGACGCCGGGGGCGTTGGCGGCACCTGGTACTGGAACCGCTATCCGGGCTGCCGGGTCGATACGGAATCCACCGTTTACACCTATTCTTTCGACCTCGACATGTTCCAGAACTGGGAATGGTCGGAACGCTACGCAAAACAGCCCGAAGTTCTGGGCTATCTCAATGCGGTGGCTGACAAGCATGACCTCAAGCGGTCCATCAACTTCAACACCCGGATCACCAGGATGGTGTGGAACGAAGATGAGGGCCGCTGGACCCTGACCACGGCCAAAGGCGATGTGGTCAAGGCAAAATATGTCATCGAGGCGGTTGGCCTGCTGTCGTCTTCCTATGCGCCGCAGTTCCCCGGGCAGGACAAGTTCAAGGGTGACGTATTGGTGGCCTCGCGCTGGCCGGAGCAGGAGCCGGACCTGAGCAACAAACGTGTCGCCGTGCTGGGTACGGGGTCGACCGGCATCCAGATCGTCACGGCACTGGCCGACAAGGTGGGCCACCTCCATGTTCTGCAACGGACCGCGCAATGGGTGGTGCCCCTGGGCGTCGGCCCGTTCCCGCAGGAAACCCGCGAAAAGATCAAGGCCGATCCCCGGGGGTTCCGCGACTGGGCGCTCAGCACCGGTGCGGTATTCGGTTTCGACGAGGCGACAACATCGGCGCTTGAGGTGTCCGAGGCTGAACGCCAGAAGGTTTATCAGACCGCCTGGGAAAAAGGGAACGGCTTTGCCTTCATGCTTGAGACATTCTCCGACATCCCGGTGACGGCAGCAGCCAACAAGACCGCAACCGATTTCATCAAGGGCAAGATCGACGCAATCGTGACAGACCCGGAGGTGGCCGCAAAGCTGACGCCCAGCGATTATTACGCGCGGCGCCCGCTGGCAGCGGATGGCTATTACGAGGTCTACAACCGCGACAACGTCACCCTGCACGACGTCAAGGCGCACCCCATCGAGAGCTTCAGCGAAAACGGGTTGATCATCGACGGCGAGGAGCTGGCGCTGGATGTGGTCATCATGGCGACGGGGTTCGACGCCATGACCGGCAATTACCTCAAGATCGAAACCATCGGGCGCGATGGCACAAAGCTGCAGGACGCCTGGAGCGATGGCCCCCATGCCTATGCCGGGATGTCGATTGCCGACTTCCCCAACCTGCTGATGGTCTTTGGTCCGTTCAGCCCCTTTACCAGCCAGCCGCTTGTCCATGAATGGCAGGTCAACTTCCTGACCGACATGATCAAACATGCCGAAGAGGGCAGCGGCGTGATCGAAACCACCAGGCAGGCGCAGGACAGTTGGGTCAGGGTCTGTCAGGAAGGCATGGCAGGCACGCTGTTCGAGGTGACGGACAGCTGGATCAACGGTGCAAACATCCCCGGCAAGCCGCGCACCTCGATGTGGTACATGGGCGGCATGGGGAACTATGTGACAGAGATGAACGCCATCCGCGACGACAATTATCGCGGTTTCGAGATCCGGTAAATCACGCTTTGACCAGTGGTCGGCCTGCCCGTATCGGGTGGGCCCATCGCGTTCATTTTCACTGCCCTGTGGGACCTGTGGGGCAGAGTTTTCATTTCGGTAATTTTTCCAACCTTCCGTTCCGGGTATGCAGGGCATCAATGGTGGCGGGAGGGCCAGCGGCCGGATTGCGTCTTTGGACGATACCGCTCGTGGCCGGGAATTCAGGCTGTGGAGGAGCACAGAAATGGCACGCAAACTCATTCGCAATGCGCATATCATCTCGATCGATCCCGAGGTGGGGGTCATCCCGCGCGGCGACATCCTGATTGAAGGCAGCAAGATCGCGGCAATCGGCACAGACCTTTCCGTTTCTGATGCAGAGATCATCGACGGCGAGGGCCGCATTGCCATTCCGGGTTTCATCGACACCCATCGCCACACCTGGCAGGCGCTGCTGCGCGCCAGCGGGGCCGACTGGACGCTGGCGCAATATTTTGCGGGCGTGCGGGGTGTCATGGGCACGCTCTACACCCCCGATGACATGAAGATCGGCAACCATCTGGGCGCGATTGCCGCCCTCGATGCCGGGATCACCACGCTGTACGACTGGTCCCACAACAACAATTCGCCCGACCATTCCTCGGCTGCGGTCGAAGGGCTGATGGCCGCCGGGATGCGGGCTGTCTTCGGCTATGGCAACTCGGATGCGGAATGGGTCCCGGTCAGCGACGCGCCGTCCGATTTTGAGGACGTGGCGCGGGTGAAGCGCGAATATTTCTCCTCCGACGATCAGCTTGTCACGATGGGTTTCGCCGCGCGCGGCAACCAGTTCGCCACGATGCGCGTCACCAAAGAAGACTTCGTCAAGGCCCGGGACCTTGGCTTGCGGATCAGCGTTCACATGGGTGACGGGCTGTGGGGCATGAACAAGCCGGTGGTCGATCTGCACGCCGAAGGGCTGACAGGGCCGGACGTGACCTATGTCCACTGCAATTCACTGCAGTCAGAGGACTTCCAGATCATCGGTGACACCGGCGGCACCGCCTCTATTGCGCCGGAGCTTGAGCTGCACATGGGACATGGTTTTCCGCCCACGCTGTCGCTGATGAAGGTCGGGGTGCGCCCGTCGATTTCCATCGATGTGGTGACCACGGTGCCCGATGACATGTTCTCGGCCATGCGCGCGCTGCTGTCAGGCACGCGGGCGGTGGTGAACAATCAGGCGCTGATCGACAGGGTGATTGTCGACCCTCTGCCGCTGATGGCAACAGATGTTCTGGAATTCGCCACGCTGCAGGGCGCGTTAGCCTGCGGGTTGGGTGACAAGACCGGATCGCTAACCGTCGGCAAGGAAGCGGACATCGTGCTGGTGAACTGCAATTCGCTGAACACGATGCCGATGAACAACGCCTATGGGATCGTTGTCGAGGCGGCCCATGCGGGCAATGTCGAAACGGTGATTGTTGCCGGTAACATACGCAAGCGTGATTTCAAGCTGGTCGACTTCGATCATGCCTCCTTCAAGACAAGGGTCGAAGCCGCGCGGGACGGTCTTTTTGAAAAGGCCGGTGTGCCCTCTGACGGCTCATGGTTGCCGCGCCCCTTCGAGGCCGCCAGCGACAGCGAGTTCTGAGCGATGGCCGTGGTCCGCCAGCGGCCTGCTCTTTCCGTTGTGGGCGGCGGCTTGGGTGCGGGAAAAACCTCTCTGATTGCGCGGCTGCTTGAGCAGCCGGGCATGGGGCGCACCGGGGTCGTGGTGAATGAATTCGGTGAATTCGGCGTCGATGACCTGATGCTGGGGCCATCCGCCCCCGATGCGCAGTTGGCGCTTCTGCGCAATGGTTGCATCTGCTGCCGTCCGGGCAATGACCTGTCCGAAGCCGTGCGCAAGATGATCGCGGCGGCACCCGAACCCTTGGTGCGGATCCTGGTGGAAACTTCCGGCGTTGCGGAATTGTCTGCGGTGCTGGCCAAGATCGGCGCGGATCACGTGCTGCGCGGGATGGTGCGTCTGGATGCTGCCATCGCCGTTGTAGATGCCACCGCCCCGGATGAGACGCGGGCCGAGCATATCGCCTGCGCCGACCGGATCGTGGTGACGAAGACCGACCTGGTGGTGCCAATCGCCGCCGCGGCGATACGGCGGCGTATTGCCGCGATGAACCCGACGGTGCCCATCCTTGACGGGCAGGCGCAGCCCGACCCGGACGTCCTGTTCAATGCCGGGCTGATCGACGGGCGCAGCGGTGAAGTGCAGGCAGATGCATGGCTGCGCGCGCAGGGCAGCGTTCATGTCCACCATCATGGCGAGGATGCCGACAGCATCCGTTCGTGGCTGATCGAGACCGGGCCTCAGGACTGGACGCAATTGTCACAACATATCGCCCGGATGAGCCGCGCGGCCGGTCCGGCCCTGTTGCGGCTCAAGGGCATTGTCGCGGACAGGGATGATGCCCGCCCGCTGGCACTGCAAATGGTGCGCGACCAGATCTACCGGCCGGTGCGGCTGACCCGTGAGGCGGGCGATGGCCGCAGCCGGATTGTCGTGATCGCACGCGCCACCGCGGCCCCGGCGGTCGAGGCGCTGGCCACGCGGCTGAGCGCGGCCGAGGTCGCCATCGAAGTTCCATAACAGGAGAGACATGATGCACTACATCGTTCATTGCCTTGATTATGTCGGGCAGGTTCAGAAACGTCTGGACCACTACGACAGCCACAAGGCCTACCTTGCGACGAATCCGATCAGGACACTGATCTCGGGTCCGTTGCTGGCGGATGATGAGGAGACGATGATCGGCTCGTGCTTTCTGGTCGAAGCGCAGAGTATGGAGGAGGTCATGACCTTTCACCGGAATGATCCCTTCTATGCGGCGGGGATCTGGGAAAAGGTGTCCATCCGTCCGTTCAGCAAGCGCGTGGACAATCGCACATGAGCGGGCCGGTACGTGTGGCGCTTGCCGGCCTTGGCTGGTGGGGGCAGAAGATCACCGCCGTTTTGCAGGCGGCCCCGGACGAGGTGACAATTGTCAGGGCAATCGAGCCAAACGCCGAGGTCGCGATGGCCTTTGAAAAGGCGCATGGCATTCCGGTGACCGCCGAACTTGATGCAGCATTGGTCGACCCGGATGTCGAGGCGGTGCTGCTGGTCACGCCGCATAGCCTTCATGCGGCGCAAATCGCGGCCTGTGTGGCGGCGGGCAAACATGTCTTTTGCGAAAAGCCCCTGGCGATGACACGGGCCGGCGCAATCGCGGCGGTGGATGCCGTCGAAGCGGCGGGGCTGATCCTGGCGACAGGGCACGAGCGCCGCTATGAGCCGCCCATCGCCCGGATGATTGCGGCGGCGGACAGGGGCGAGATGGGCCGGTTGATGCAGTTTGACGCCACTTTCAGCCATGACAAATTCCTGTCGCTGGACCCAACGAACTGGCGTCTTGGTGCCGGGGATGCGCCCGCCGCCGGGATGACGGCGACGGGCATCCACCTGCTGGATCTTGCGGTGCGGCTGATGGGTCCGGCAAAGAGCGTCATCTGTTCCTGCGAGACGCTTGCATCGGAACTGCCGCAGGGGGACACGATCTCTGCCTTCGTGATGTTCAAGGGGGGCGGCACGGCGACAATTGCCGCCAATCTCGCGATGCCCTTTGTCTCGCGCTGTTCGCTGTTCGGATCCGAAGCCTGGATCGACGTCAGGGACCGCGCCCATGTGGAGGCGCCCGATGGCTGGGTTGTCACCAGCGCGCGCAAGGGCGGAAAGATCGAGGTGGAAGAGGTCGGCCCGGCAGAGCCCGTGCGCGACAATATCGTGGCTTTCGCGCGGGCGATCCGCGGGCAGGCCGCCTATCCCATCACCACCGGCCAGATGATCGAGACCGCGGCCCTGCTTGAGGCGATTGTAAGCAGTTCGAAGTCGGGGGAGCTGGTTACTCTTTAATCAGCCACAAGGCTGTTGCAGCTGGCGTCGGGAAACCGGCGCCAGTTTTGTTTTGTCTGCAGTGAAGGAAAGCGCGGCTTCAGCCGCCACGCCGTTTGCGGCCCTGCATTTCGGACAGGAACATGCCCAGGGCAATGGCGACACCCTGAAAGATCATCTGCCAGGACGTCTCCAGCCCCAGGACTTTCAATGTCTGGCCAAGCTGGATCAGGAACAGGGCGGCGCCGGTGACCGCGATCATAGACCCGATCCCGCCGCTGATGGCCGTGCCACCCAGGACGGCAGCGGCAATCGGTGCCAGCAGATAGGGGTTGCCGACGTCCAGTGTCGGATTGCGGATAAAGGCCGAAAGCAGCACGCCGACGATGCCATAGAGGAAGGAGGCCGCGACAAAGGCACCGGCCTGGTATCGCCGGATCTCGACCCCCGTCGCATAGGCCGCACGCGGGTTGGCACCCACCGCCTCGAAACGGCGGCCAAGCTGGGTCCGGCGCAGCAGGATCGTCAGGACCAGCGTCAGGGCAATGGTGATCCAGACCGTTGTATTCAGTCCCAGCCAGCGGGTGCCGCCAAAGCCTGCAAGGGCGGTGGGGACGCCGGATTCGGCGGGCAGCCCGGTCCGGTACCAAAGCGTGATCCCCGAGACGATTGCGCCGGTCGACAGGGTGACAATCAGGGCATTGAGCTTGAGCCAGGCCACCAGCAGGCCGTTGATCAGACCGACGCACATCGCTGCCAGGATGGCCATGAAAGTTCCGATGACCACGGAGCCTTCCGCGCCGCCCGATGTTCCCAGCAGGACCGTGCTGGACAGCGTCACGATGGCAGGCACCGATAGGTCGATGCCGCGCGCCATGAGAACCAGGGATTGGCCCATCGCCGCAATGGCAAGAAAACCCGCGAAGGGCAGGATGCTGATGATCGAGGTTGCCGAGACACTGCGCGGCAGAAAGACCGCGCCGATCAGCAGCAGTATCGCCAGGGCAATCCAGATGGCAGCGAATTGCATCTGGATCGCCGGCACGCGGCCTTTGCCGCCGCGTCCGCTGCGTGACGTCCGTGTGTATTGTGACAGGGCAGGCGTTGTTGAATCGGTCATTTTTCCCTCGTCGGTTTCTGGGTCCGGGGCGGGCATCAGGCGGTCGATCTCTTGGTGGCCCGGATGACCTTGCGGCGGCGCAGGGCCGATTGCATCAGTGTTTCGACTTCACCCAGCCCGGAGTAGAGGAAGATCGCAAAGAGCGTCATGGCACCGCTGGCGATGATCCCGAAAGAGGTGGAAAGGCCCAGAAGCGTGATGACATTGACCATCAGCGCAAAGAACAGCGCACCAAACAGGGCACCCACGAAAGAGCCACGCCCGCCAGAGAGTGCCGCACCGCCAAGGACGGCAGCGGCGATCGAGGTAAGCGCATAGTTTGCGCCGACTGTCGGGGCACCCACGCCAACCTCCGAGCCGAGGAAGAATCCGGCAACCGTCGCCATGAGGGCAGCAAGCACATAGGCCCTGACATGGACACGGTCCACGCGCACGCCGTTACGCTGTGCTGCAACCTCGCGAAATCCGACGGCCTTTGCCTCCAGTCCCGAGCGCGTGCGATGCAGCCAGAAGTCGAAGGCAATGGCGACGCCGAGCAGAACGAAGATCGAGATCGGCAGGAAGCCGATGCGTTCGCGCAGGAGGCCCGTGAACTCCTGCGAGATCATCCCGGCAGGTGTGGGCCGGCCCAGCAGGGCGGCACCCTGAAGGACGGACAGCATGGCGATGGTCGTGATCACCGCGTTGATATTGGCAAAGCGGACCAGGGTGCCGTTGATCAGACCAACCACTGCGCCAATGGCAAGGCATCCCAGCACACCGAGGATCTGCATCCCGATGGGCATCTGAAAGGCGATCATGAAGGATGCGGCAACCACCGTGAGGCTCATCATGGAGCCCACGGAGACGTCGAGGCCGCGCACCAGAAGCACATGCAACTGGGCCATGGCCACCATCGCGGCGGGCGCGGTTGCCAGCAGGATGTAGCGGATGTTGACATGGCGCAGGAATACATCAGTCTGTAGCGCCGCATAGCCGCCGACGACCAGCGTCAGTGCCGCCAGGAACACAAGCGGCACCCACCAGATGTTCGACCCCGAAATCAGCGTGCGGAAAACGCGGGACATCATGCCCGCCGCCGTATCTCCGGCCTGTTTTGCATCTCGTGCCCGCAGGAAGCTGGATACGATCTGTTCTTCGTTGACGTCCTGGCCGGTCAGTTCCGCCACGATACGCCCGCGCGAAAACACCAGTACCCGGTCGCAGATGCCCGCAAGCTCCTGCGCATCCGAGGAATTGATCACCAGGGTGCCATCCTCGCGCAGGTTGGTGCGGATCGCCTGATAGATGTCGTGGCGCGCACCTGCATCAACGCCCTGGGTTGGTTCGTCGATCAGCACGGCCTTGGCATCGGTCCGGAACGACCGGGCCAGAACGACCTTTTGCTGGTTGCCGCCCGACAATCCGCTGATCGGTGTTTCCAGCGTTGCCGTAACGACGCCGAATTCATCGCGCATCGTGGCGGCGTGGTCCTGTTCCTGCCGGTTGGACAGGAGGCCGCGCCGGGCGAAGTCGCGCAGGCGGGGCAGGGTCATGTTCTTGCGCACGCCAAGGTCCGGGAAAATGGATTCCCCGGCACGGTCGGCAGACAGGCAGAGCACGCCCGAACGGATCGCATGGCGCGGTTCCGTTACATCGACGGCCTTTCCCTTGCAGGTAACAGTGCCGCTGTGGCTGGCTTCAAGCCCCGCAATGGCGCGCAATGCCTCGCGTTGGCCGTTGCCTTCGGCGCCGGCAAAACCCACTATCTCACCCCGGTTGGCGACAAAACTGATGTCTTCGAATGCATCCCCAGACAGGCCATCGACCACAAGGACGGGATCGGGTTCGATCTGTCCCGCCTTGGCGGGGTATTCGCTTTCGACGTCCCGACCGATCATGCGGGAGACAAGCTCCTGTTCCGAAGTGTCATCGGTGACGTCAAATGTGCCCTCGTGCACCCCGTCGCGCAGGATCGTGACCCGATTGGCGAGGTCCAGAATTTCGGGCAGGCGGTGGCTGACATAGACGACGCCGGTGCCCTTTGCCGTCAGGTCGCGCACCAGCGATGTCAGATGTGCCACGCCATCGTAATCCAGCGTGGACGTCGGCTCATCCAGCAGCAGCACACGCGGATTGGAAAGGAGCGCCTTGACCACCTCGACGAACTGGCGATGTGCGGGTGTCAGATTCCCGACAGCGGTGGTTGGTGAAATGCCCAGGTTGAAGGGGGCCAGCTGTTCTTCGGCCCAGCGGACCATGCTGCCATAAGGCACGCTGCCTTTCGGCGTGGCGAGAAAGAGGTTCTGCGCCACGGACAATTCGCGCACCAGGCTGTCGTCCTGATAAACGGTGGCCAGGCCATATGATATCGCCTCTCGCGGGTCGGCATGGGCGAGGTGCTTGCCGCCGATTTCGATCCGGCCGGCATTGGGTGTGATCGCGCCGGATGCGATCTTCATCAGCGTCGACTTGCCGGAGCCGTTTTCGCCGAGGATCGCGTGCACTTCGCCCGCGTGAACATCAAAACTGAAATTGTCGAGCGCTTTCACGCCCGGATAGGATTTGGAGACGCTCTCCATCTTCAAAACGATATCAGCCATGCGGCGTTCTCCCCCACTCGAACGTCCGGCCATGGCAGACAGCTGCCGCCATGGCCGATGTGTGCTTACTTGAACATCGCGCGAAGCGTGTCCGGATCGACGAGGGTCGAAACCGAGACTTCGTCGGGCAGGCTGGGATCGCACTGGTCAACCGTTGCCTGTTTCATCGAGAAGGGCACATCCAGGTTGGCAGGGATCTCAGCGCCGCCGTGTGCCATCATGCCGGCCGTCAGCGCCAGACGCGCCTGGTAGTTCTGGCCGGAGGAGTAGAAGACCTTGAAGTTGGGGTTGCCCGCCGCCTTCATGTCGCAGAACAGCCCCTGCTCATCGGTGCGCAGGGCAACGGTGAAGTCGAGCGGCTTGTTGGCGGATTCATAGGCGCGCACGCCGCCCCGGAACCCGTCTGCGTAGTCATAGATATACCCATCAATCTTGTCGAAACGGGACAGGATCGCGGAGACCGCGGAAAAGGTGCCTTCCTGGGTCCAGTTGGTGTCTTCGGTGGCAATGATTTCGACACCGTCAAGGGTTGCGACCTCTTCCGCTGCGCAGCCCTGCCATGTGGCCGACAGCGGGTTGCCGGGTGTGCCACCCAATGCCGCGATGGCTTTTGCTTCGGGGTTGCCGGTGCGGACCGCGCGGATGAATTCCTTGCCCAGCTCGCAGATGTTTTCCGAAATGTTGGTGACATAATCTTCGCCCGGCGTGCCTGCGACGGTGCCGTTGTGCAGAATGACCGTGATCCCGGATTCGGTCGCTTCGCGGATCGAGGGGGCCAGTGCCTCGCCGTGGTCGGCAAAGGTCACGATCACATCGACGCCCTGGGCGATATAGGCGCGGAAATCCGACAGCGCCTTGGCGGCGTCACCGCGCGCCGAAGTATAGACGATCTTGCCCACCTCCGGATAGGTCAGCGCCTGCATGATGAATTCCATCTTCGTCACCTGGCGCCAGACGTTCTCGCCAAAGCCGTCTGCATAGGCAACGGTCAGCTCTCCGCCGGTGCCGGTGTCGCATTGGTTGTCGTTCCAGCACTGGATCGCCTTGGCGCGGATTTCTTCGCTGACCGGCATTGCAGCGTGCTCAAAGGCTTCCTGGAAAACCGGGCCGACATCGGTGGTGCCAAGCCGCGAAGACATCATCTCTTCGGCGGATTGTGCTGCAGCAACCATCGGCAAGCCGAGGGTCATCACGGTGAGCGCCGTCAGGCGGATGGGCCACGTCAGGCCGTTGTGTTGGGTCATTTTAGATTCCTCTCCCTGGTAAACGGGCCGGAGGTCTCCTCCCTGGCCCATGATCGCGTCCGGCCGACATTTGGTGATGCTCCGCCGGGTCGTATGTGTCGCCGACTTGTACAGCAGGCGGGGTCTGTCTCTTTGACTTACTATAATACCATAATACGGTCATACGTCAACTTGTGAATTCTGGCAGCATTCCGTGATCGACCGGATGCTTGCCGGATGCCTGAATGTGCCAACGTCGCCCCGATCGGGGGCGACGCAAGATTTCCATTTTGGGATTATTTGATTTCCCTGTGCCGTTACTGCGCGAGGTAACCGCCGTCGATGACAAGCTCGGCACCGGTGACAAAGCTCGCCTCATCCGACGCCAAGTACAGGCAACCATTGGCAATTTCCCGTGGCGTCCCGGCCCGGCCCATTGGCGTCATGCCGATGACGAATTCGTTGATGGCGGGGTCCTGTGCCTGGGTCAGGGGGGTGTCAATAAATCCCGGATGAACCGAATTCACGCGAATCCCCTCTTTCACATAGGTGATTGCCGCGTTCTTGGTCATCATCACCAGCGCGCCCTTGGACGCGTGATAGGCATGGGCGCCCGCGACGGCGGCCTTTCCCCAGATCGAGGAAATGTTGATGATGGAGCCGGACTTTTCCTTTTGCATATGCGGGATCACTTCACGCATTCCGAAGAACACGCCGTCCTGGTTCACCCCGATCACCTTGCGCCAGTTCTCTGTCGAGCCGTCGGCCACACCGTCATAGACGGCAATCCCCGCGTTGTTCACGAGGCAGTCGATTCGGCCCTGCGCCTCGACGATCTGCTTGATCGCGGTTTTCCACTGGGCCTCATCCGCCACGTCGAGCGTGATGCCGGTCACCCCGTCCGGGTAGACACCTGAGGGGTTGCTGGTGCTGCCAGCATATACGATTGCACCTTCCTCGTGAAAACGTTCGACGATGCCCAGCCCGATTCCGCGAGATGCCCCGGTCACCAGGACAACTTTTCCATCCAGTCTCATTTACTTCCTCCCTTGACGCGCATTTGCGCGGTTTTCGAATTTCTGCAATATAGTAATACCGTATTATCATAAGACGTCAAAACTCTTGTCATGTTCGATTTCTGCAGAACGCAAGAGCCATGCCGCAGCGAATTTTTTCCATATTGGTCGAAACAGCCGGCTTCAGCTTTGCTGCGCGGACGTAGTGTCGGGTCGAAAGACACAGGGAGGATCGGTATGTCCGCAACGAAAGCAGGGCCGGTGGGCTGGATTGGCACCGGAAAGATGGGCGCACCGATGGTTGCCCACCTGGCAGGGTCAGGCCAAGCCTTGCAGGTGTTCGACGCGCGGCCCGCTTCCTACGCTGCCCTGCTGACAGAGACCGTCACAGCAGCACCAGGCATTGAGGCAATCGGGCAGAACTGCGGTGTCGTCTTTACGTCCATCCCGGATGATTCCGCCCTGATTGCCATTGTCGAAGGGCAGGGGGCCAGTGGCGGGCTGGCCCGGTCCATGGCCGCAGGTTCGATCCTTGTCGAAACCAGCACTGTCAGCCCGGAGGCTTCGCAGCGGGCCGCGCGGACCTTGCAGGCGGCTGGCATCCGCTATGTCCGCGCGCCCGTTTCCGGCAGTACCAGCATCGCACAGGCCGGCGGTCTGACGGTGCTCGCATCGGGCGACAAATCCGCCTGGGACGAGGTCGAAACCCTTCTGGCGCAGTATTCCGCGCGGCGGTTCTGGCTGGGGGAAGGGGATGCGGCACGTTACATGAAGCTGGTCCTGAACACCCTGGTCGGGGCAACCGCCTCCGTGCTGGGTGAAGCGCTGCTTCTGGGCGAACGGGGCGGGCTGTCGCGGGCCGACATGATGGATGTGATCCTGGAAAGCGCCGTGACCTCGCCCCTGCTGAAATACAAGAAAGACACGGTTGTCGGTCTCGACACGGACCCGGCCTTTCAGCTTGATCAGATGGTAAAGGACTATTCGCTGATCATCGCTGCCGCCAGGAAAGAGAATATCGAAATGGAAGTCGCGGAGCTCGTTCTTGAGCAATACCAGACCGCCGCACAAGCCGGTCGCGCCGCGCAGGATTTCTTTGCGCTTGTCGATTGGATCGGGGATGCTGCCCACCCAAGGCAGGACAGCGCGGGCTAACTGGCCGCGTCCGCGCTTGAGGAGGAAGCTGCCGGATGACCGAATACGAAATGCTGCGCATCATCGACTTTCTGAACGACCTGAACGGGCCGTTCGGAACAGTTGTGCCGGACAGCCGGGGCGATCCGATATTCGCGCTCACCCTGTCGCTGATGCAAGCGCATCTGACCGGGCGTGACATAACCAAAAGCGCGCTGGCGGAATCAGGCGGGGTGCCCTTCGTCACGGCAATGCGCCACATCAGCCAGATGATCGACGACGGGCATATCATGCTGGACCCGCGCACCTCGACCGGGCGCAGTTTCTATGTGCGCCCCAGCGCGGAACTGATGGAACGGTTCACCACCTATTGCCGGGGCGTGAAAGCCACCATCGGCCGGACCTTCGGCACCATTGATTCAATCGACGATGTCGACGGGTTCTACTTTGGCGGCTCCAACTTCTCCCGGGTTGTCATTCCGCCGCCCCGGTTGCAAACCCATCGGGCGTCCGGCGGAAAGGAGCTGCGTTTCCTGTTTCGCAAGGACAACTACTTTGAGGCGCTGCGCAACACCTGGGCCGACCTGCGGTCGAATGTCGGGTCGATACAGAATGTCGACCTTTTGCCGCTGCCCCACCTTTACGACCGGATCATCGAAAATGGCGGGCGGGCCACGTCGGAGTTTGACGTGATCTGTGTGAACAAGCCCTGGGTCGGTGACCTGGTGAACCGCGGGCTGGTCCGCCCGCTGGACGATCTGATCGGTCAAAGCCATGTTCAGCCGCTCGATTTCTCGCCGATGGTCTGGGAGTCCGCCTCCTGGCAAGGGGCGCAATATGGCGTGCCGATCTATACCACGGTTGAGCTGTTCCTGGCGCGACAGGATGTGTTCGAGCGCAGCGGCATTGCCTATCCCCGCACCTTCGACCAGGTGATCGAGGCCGGGCGGGCGCTGCAACGGCCTGAAGAAGGGTTGTACGGCGTCGCATGGAACGGTGCCCGGGGGATGCCGGTGGCGAACACCTTCATGGTGTTGCTGGGGTCGTGCAACTCTGCCTGTCTGAACCTGCCGCGCCGCCGCATTCACACACCGATGCATGATCTCGTGTCCGACAAGCTGCGGGCGCAACTGCTGACCGATCAGGCGTTCGAGGTGCTCGATTACATGCATCGTCTGAAGGAGGTGTCACACCCCGATGTCCTGGCGATGGACTGGGATCGCAGGGTTGATGCGCTGCTGACCGGAAAGACGGTCATGGGATATTGCTGGTCGATGCATGCCGCGCTGATGGAGTACCACGTCAAATCGGTCGTTTCGCGGCGGATGCGCTATCTGGAGCAGCCCAAAGGCAAGGCCGGGATGCATGCCAATCCTGTCGGTGGTTTCCACCTGATGATCCCCAGCAACCTTGCCGAAGACCGGGTGCAGCTCGCCTTTGATGCGATCAGCTGGATGTGTTCGCCGGAAGTGATGAAGGAACATGTGTCGGAGGGGTTCCCGGTGGCCCCGCGTTTCTCTGTCGCGGCTGACCCGGAAGCGGCGGCAAGTTCTCCGGTCATGGGCGTGGTGGACCGCTTGCTGCGCTCCAACTCGGTCTGCACCTGGTCGCGGCCCGCCGTGCCGGAGTTTCACGGGATCGAGACGATCCTGGGCGAGGAAATTCATGCCGCTCTGCGCGGTGATGCCACCGACCGCGAGGCGCTTGAACGTGCGCAGCGGCGCATCGACGACCTGCTGCGCGTGCGCAACGTCGCGGCGGTGCAGGGCGTATCGGCTCAGTAAGATGGACAAGGAATGACGGACATGGACGATTTCGTATTCAAAGGCATCCCGACGCGGGTGATCTTTGGCACCGGCACGCTGGCGGCGGTGGCCGATGAAGTGGCGCGGCTGGGCGGCAAGGCGGCGCTTGTCCTGTCCACGTCCCATCAGGCAGAAGATGCCGGGCGGCTGGCCTCCGATCTTGGCGGGCGTTGCGTCGGGGTCTTTTCCGAAGCGGCCATGCACACGCCTGTTGCCATCACCGAAAAGGCGCTGGAGGCGGCAAAATCCCTTGGCGCGGATAGCCTTGTTTCGCTGGGTGGCGGGTCCACCGTGGGATTGGGCAAGGCGGTTTCCATCCGCACCGGTCTGCCGCATCTGGCGGTGCCCACAACCTACGCAGGGTCCGAGATGACCGATATCCTGGGCGAGACAAAAGACGGCGAAAAGACCACCCGCCGCGATCCCGCCATCCGGCCCGCGACAGTGATCTATGATGTCGCCCTGACGCTTGGCCTGCCGACCGACATGACGGTCACCTCTGCGCTGAACGCCGCCGCCCACGCGGTCGAGGCGCTTTATGCCGCCGACGGCAACCCGGTGATCAGCCAGATGGCAGGCGCGGGCCTTGCCGCCCTTTTCAAAGGTGTGCCGCAGGTGGTGGCCGATCCGACAGATGCGGCGGGGCGCAGCGATGTGTTGTATGGTGCCTGGCTCTGCTCGACGGTTCTGGGTCAGGCCGAGATGGGCCTGCATCACAAGCTTTGCCATGTTCTGGGCGGTTCCTTTGACCTGCCCCATGCGCAGACCCATGCAATCTTGCTGCCCCATACGGCGGGGTTCAACGCAGCGGCGGCCCGTGCGCAGCTTGCCCCGGCGACAGCGCTTTTTGGCGAGGATCTGGGCGGCGGCCTTTGGGATTTTGCCAAGGCGGCAGGCGCGCCGCTGGCCCTGTCCGACCTGGGATTCACGGAAAAGGATCTGCCCCGCGCGGCGGATATCGCCACACGCAACACATATTCGAATCCACGCGCGTTTGACGCCGGGGACATTACCGCATTGCTGCGGGCGGCGGTGAACGGAACCCGCCCTCGGCCCATCTGAACGAAAGTGGAAACATGACAGAGACAGTGACAGTGACAGAAAGCGGCTATTTTTCCGAAGACCAATCGGCAGAGGTCGTGATTGCCCGTAATGCCATGGCCAAAGACGCCAGACTGGCCGAAGTGATGGCGGTACTGACCCGCCATCTGCACGCCGCCGTCAAGGAGATCGAGCCAAGCGAGGAGGAATGGTTTCAGGCCATCCAGTTCCTGACCAAAACGGGCCAGATGTGCAGCGATTGGCGGCAGGAATACATCCTGTTGTCCGACGTTCTCGGCGTGTCGATGCTGGTGGATGCCATCAACAACCGCAAGGCCAGCGGGGCCAGCGAATCCACCGTGTTAGGCCCGTTTCACGTCGATGATGCGCCGGTCATGGAAATGGGCGCGAACATCTGCCTGGATGGCAAGGGCGAGCCGATGGAGGTCAGGGGCACGGTGCGCGACCTGACAGGCGCGCCGATCGCCGGGGCCGAGCTGGATGTCTGGCAGGCCAATGACGAGGGGTTCTATGACGTTCAGCAAAAGGGCCTTCAGCCCGACTTCAACCTGCGGGGGCGGTTCCGGACGGGGGCCGACGGCAGCTACAGGTTCTGGGCTGTGCGCCCGAAATACTATGCCATTCCCGATGACGGTCCGGTGGGTCAACTGCTTGCCCAGCTGGGCCGCCACCCCTATCGCCCCGCGCATCTGCACTACATCTTGACCGCCCAGGGGTTCGAGACTCTGACGACACATATCTTTGACCCCGACGATCCCTATATCCGGTCGGATGCGGTTTTTGGCGTCAAGGAAAGCCTGATGGCCAGGTTCGAGAAAATCGACAGCCCATCGGAAATTGCAGCAGCGCAAGGCGATGGCTGGTTCTGGCGGGTGGAACATGATTTTGTGCTGGAGCAGCAACCGGCGGGCCGCCCCTGAGCCGCTGCTGCGAGAGGGCGCCGCCTATGAAGCCTCTCAGCGAAGGCTGGCTTTCAAACCGGCATCTCCAGCAGGACGGAGGCCAGGCATTTGCCATGGGCGTCAAGCGCGAGCGAGCGTGTGACACCGCCGGTCAGGGCGCCCCGGATCACGAAGTTGAGGGCCTGCAGCTGTGGCAGGTCGTAACGGGTGACATCCCCCGCATCGAAAGTCCCGAAATGCGCCGCAACCCGTTCCGGCGTCACGGCATCCCGGATCAGGGGCCAATGCGCCGCGTCATAGGCAATGACCGATATGTTGGAGATGTCGCCCTTGTCGCCGGTCCGGGCGTGGGCGATGTCATGCAGTCTCATGCTGTACCTCTTGCATATCAAAGGTCACGGCAACACGGTCTGCAGGCATCAGGGTCGAGGCGATGGCAAGCACCTCGCGTATGCCCTTGGTGACACCACCTCCGCCCGCCGGACCGGCAAGGTAGAGCCCTTCCACTTCCTCCCCGACGGCGCGGGCGGTCTGTGCATCAGGGCAGCGTGCGGCATAGCGCATGCGTACTTCGGCGGGGCAGGCGCTGGCAGAAGTTGTTGGGAGGACTGAGTTCACGCCGATCAGTTCGCCACGCTGTTCCAGCAGTGCGCCGGAGATATGCGCCAACCGGTCCCGCACCAGGTCGATGGCAAGTTGTCCCCGTGCCAGGCAATTTGCCCCGGCATAGCTGATCTGGCCTTCGCCGAGCCAGCCATCGCGGAATCCGACGGAAACTTTCAGCAACCCGGTGGCGGGGGTGCCGGATGCACCGGTCACGGCGACACGGTCCGTGCCGATCTCCCTGAACTGCACGCCTGAGAAATCCGCAACTACATCGGGTTGCAGATAACGCGCGGGATCGTGGATTTCGTAAAGCATCTGTTCGATGCAGGTCGCCCGGCTGACGCAGCCTCCGCTGCCGTCCAGCTTGGTGATGACGGCATTGCCGTCACGGTCCACTTCGGCCAGCGGATGCCCGATATTTGCCAGATCAGGCACGTCTTTCACACCGGGGTCGGCAAAATAGCCGCCGGTGAATCTGTGCCGCGCATTCCAGCAGATGCCCGACAAGGATGCCACGGCCCAGGCGGGTCCAGTCGTCGCGGGCCCAGCCGAATTCGTGGACCAGGGGGGCCAGAAACAGAGAAGGGTCCGAGGCGCGCCCGCAAATGACCACATCGGCGCCCGCGTTCAACGCGGCGACAAGGCCGTCGATCCCGATATAGGCATTGGCCGAGACCAGCCGGTCGCCAAGTGCTGACGCGGTTGTGCCGGTTTCATCCAGAACGAAATCCCCGATCCGGTCCACCACGTCGTCGCCTGTCACGGCTGCGACCTTGAGCCCGGTCAACCCAAGCTCCCGCGCGACGGCCCGGGTTTTTTCGGCGGCAGCGCGCGGGTTTGCAGCCCCCATGTTCGTGACAATCCGCGTACCGCCCCGCACACAGGCGGGCAGCACCGCCTGCATGCGCCGCTCAAGCAAGGGATCGTAGCCCTGTGACGGATCGAGGCTGCGGGCCTGTTGGGCAAGGGCGATGGTACGTTCCCCCAGACATTCGAACACCAGGTAATCCAGCTGTCCCCGTTCGGCCAGCGCGATGGCAGGTGCGATGCGGTCACCCTGAAAACCGGCACCCGCCCCGATCCGCAAGACACTCATGCCAGCGCCCTCCGTTGGACGCGGCCCGTGAAATGTGCCGCGACAAGGATCGCAAGCGCCAGGAATGGGGTCACCGGCTGCGGATAGATCGCCAGTGCGATGACCACGGCGTAGATCGCGACATCGACCGGCTTGCGGCCGTAGAGCCTGGCCCCTGACAGCAGGGCCGGGACCGCAAGCACCAATACCAGCCCGGCAGCCACGGCTTCGAGGATGTCCAGCGCGCTGCCACCCAGCAGCATCCCGGGATAAAGCAGCAGCAGGAAGGGCACGATATAGGTGACGGCGCCCAGCCTGACGGCCTCTCCCGCTGCGGGCAGCCAGTTGGTCCCGGCGATCCCCGCGCCGACAAAGACCGCGACACAAACGGGCGGTGTAATGACGGATATGGTCGCGAAATAGAACACAAATAGATGCGCCGCCAGCGGGTCCACCCCCACCGCCGTCATCGCCGGTGCCAGCACTGCGGCGACCAGGACGTAAGCGGCGGTCGTGGGCAACCCCATGCCCATGATCAGGCAGACCGCGCCCACGATCAGCGCGACCAGCACCATGGAATCTCCGGCCGTGCTGACAATCAGTGACGACAGGGTGACCCCGATCCCGGTCAGGTTGATCATCGACACCAGTACCTGCGCACCGGCCAGCAAGACGCCGATGATGACAAGACCCTTGCCTGCGTCCTCCAGCCCGTTCAACAGTTTGCCCGCCATCTCGCGCAGGCTGAGCCGCCCGGTTTCCGTCCCGAAAAAGGCGATCAGCAATCCGATGATGCCGTAAAACGCGGAGGTCGAGATCGAACGCCCCATCCAGATGCCGATGCCAAGCCCGCCAAGCGCACAGAGGATCGGCAGCACGCGGCGCGGGGCAAGGATGCTCCCCCATGCAGGCATTTCATCCTCCGGCACGATGGCCAGCCCGCGCCGCAGCGCCACGAAATGCACGGTCATGAAGACCGACAGATAGAACAGCACTGCGGGCAGGATCGCGGCGACGATGATGGTCAAATAGGGCACGCCGAGGATTTCGGCCATGACAAAGGCCGCGGCGCCCATGATTGGCGGTGCGATCTGTCCGCCGGTGGAGGCAACAGCCTCGACCGCTGCCGCGAAGGGGCGTGGATAGCCGAGGCGGATCATCATCGGAATGGTGAAGTTGCCGGTGGTCGCCACATTGGCCACGGCAGAGCCGGAGATCATCCCGAACAAGCCGCTGGCGATGGTCGCAATCTTGGCGGCACCGCCGGGCTGGCGACCGCCCAACCGCATGGCCAGATCCATGAACGCCTGCCCGCCGCCCGTGTGCAGCAGCAGCGCGCCAAAAAGGACGAAGGCCGCGATCACCGTCGCGGCGACACCCGTCAGCATGCCCCAGATGCCCAGATCACCCAGGAAAATCGTCTCTGTCACAAAGGCCGTATCGAACCCCCGATGGCGCAGCGGCCCCGGCAGGAGGTTCCCGAACAGGGCATAGCCCAGCCCTAGCAGCACCAGGATCGGAAAGATGATCCCGACGGTGCGCCGGCCCAGCTCCAGCACGGCCAGCACCAGACCGACGGTCAGCGCCTTGTCCAGGGCCGTGGCCCATGGAAGGGTCGTCATGATCGTGTCGTAGTTCACCACGACATAGGCACAGGCCGCCACCGATACCGCACAAAGCGCGAGATCGACGGCAAGCCCCGCCGGACGCCAGGATTTCCCGGCACCCAGCGGAAACAGTGCAAAGCCCAGACAGGTCACCAGCGCGAGGAACAGGGCCCTCTGGATCAGTCCCTCGAAAGGGCCGGTTGCCGCTGTGTAGAGGACGAAGAGACCGACAAAGATCGCCAGACCCCGCTGCACACGCTGGAGTGTCATGGATACGCCTTACTCTGCCGGTTTCAGCTTGGCGGGCAGGTCGATGCCCTGCTCTTTGAACCAGCGCGCGGCACCGGGATGCAGCGGGATCGTTCCGAACTGCAGTGTGATGTCGGCCAGGCTCTCGACCTTCAGGCTGGCCATCGCATTGGCCTGCGCTTCGGTATCCTCCATCACGGATTTGACGATCTGATAGGCGGTTTCCTCGTCCATCGAGGAAGGCGCTGCAACGCCGACGCCAAAGCTCCAGGTCGTATAGGCGGGCACGCCATCTGCCGCACCCTCGGGGATATCGACGACGGAGATATCGGGCATCTCGGCCCTGAGCTTGTCCGACTGTTCCGGCGTCAGGCCCAGAATGGCAATCTCGGTCGATGTGGCGATGTCCATCGTCGATCCGTCCAGTTTGTTGCCCGACCCGGATTTCACATATCCCGCAACCCGGTTGTCCTTGATCATGTCGACCACATCCGTTGTCGAACCGCGCACGTAATCCGCCGTCAGCCCCAGGGTGTTGAAAACAGCTTCGGTGGTGGATTCAGTTGCCGATCCCTTGATGCCCGGATTGAAGCGGACACCGGCAAGGCCGGACAGATCCGCAACACCAGCATCCGCCCGCATGACCACGTTCTGCGGCGCGCCGGTATAGACCCAGAGCAGCATCAGGTCCTGCTGCTTGCCTTCGAATTCATTGCTGCCTGCAACAGCGTGCTGGGCGACGTTTGTGGTGACCAGCCCAAGATCGACCTGCCCCCGCTCCATCCGCCGGATGTTGTCCATCGTGGCACCCGTCTCGACCACCGATGCACGCAGGCCTTCGGCGTTTTCATTGATCAGCTGGCCCACGGCAACAAAATAGCCATAGTGGCTGGACGAGGCCGAGGTCGATCCGATCAGCAGGTCGGTGTTTTGTGCGGACAATGGTCCGGCAAGCATGGTTGCACCCAAAAGGGCGTGAACGAAATGTTTCATGGTTTCCTCCCATTTTGCACCGCATGGCGCGCTGCTGAAAGGTGCCTCAAGTGGTCTATTGTGAAAAGTGAGATATTGTTGATAATTGATGCATGAAACGCAACACTCCCTCGCTCGCGGATTTCCAGGCGGCCCTTGTCGTCAGTGAAAGCGGGACGTTTCGCGCGGCCTCCGAAGTTCTGGGCATGTCGGCCTCGGCGCTGTCCCGGCAGATCGCCGCGCTGGAGGCCCGGCTGGGCGCGCGTCTGTTTGACCGCGACACACGCAATGTCACGCCCACCACCTCCGGGCTGGCCTTTGCCAAACTGGCAGAGCGGATGGTCAACACATCAACGGATGTGATGGCCGAATTCGATGCGCATCTGTCCGCCAGCAACGGGCGGCTGACCATCGCGGGGTTGCCATCGGTGACCGCGGGCCTCTTGCCGGATCTGCTCGCCAGTTTCTCCCGGGCGCATCCGGACATCGACCTGCGTATCATTGACGCGCTCTCCGGCAGCGTGGTGGAGGCGATAGAGACCGGGCGCGCGGACATCGGGTTCACGGCGGGCACCGTGTCGGCGCGGATGCGGCTGACGTTTCATCCCCTGATGGACGATACATTTGTGGCTGTCGGCGCACCGGGCGGGCCGCTGGAACAGGATCGCATCTATGACATGGCGGAATTGGTAGAAATGCCGCTGATCGCCATGGAACGCGGCACCAGCGTGCGCGAATTGTTCGACGGCGCCTGCCAGCGCATCGACAAGGTGGTGTCGCCACGGTTCGAAGTGGCCCACCTTGCCACTGCGGGGGCGCTGGTGGCGGTGAACCTCGGTATCATATTGCTGCCCACCCTGACGCTGCCGGTCCTGCCGATGGAGCGGCTGGTGCGGCGAGGGATTTCCGATTTCGGGGCCAGGCGGCGGATCGGACTTGTGCACCAGCCCGGAAGGTCGCTGTCACCCACAGCGTCAGCCTTCCTGGCCCATGTCCGGCGCAATATTCCGGCTGGTAAGTAATCGAACAAGCGGATGCCGGGGCCCTGCCGAAAGATAAATACAGTGACTGAACTAGTGTCTAAACACCCTTACAGAGCCTCGAAGCGGGCGCGTTCCGCGTCCATCGCGGCTTTCCAGTCGCCGCGCAGGTGGTCCATGCGGCGCGGAATCCTGGCTTCCAGCACCTCGGCGCTTTCGATCCGTTCGGTACGGAAGTAGCGAAAGGATTGCCGAAGTTCGCACCAGGCTGCGATGATCCGGCCTGCGTCCCGATACCCCAGAAGGATCGGCCAGATGATGCGGTCGGTCCTGATGCCGCTTTCATCCACATAGGTCAGCCTGATCTTTGATCGCTCGCGGATGGCCCGACGGATTGCAGAGGCCTCCAACCTCTCTGACGGCGAGATCACGGGGGCCACGCTGGTTGCTGGCTGATAGAACAGGGACTGCGTGGCAGGGGGCGCAACCGCTTCCAACCGGGCGAGCAGGGCCTCGGCGGCGCGGGCAAGTTCCGGCTCTCCGCGGGTTTTCACCCATTGTGCGCCCAGAACGGCGGCTTCGACCTCTTCCGCTTTCAGCATCAGTGGCGGCATGTGGAATCCGCTTTCAAGGATATAACCCACGCCTGCCTCACCCAGGATCGGAACGCGCTGCGCCATCAGGGCGGCAATGTCGCGGTAGACCGTGCGTTGTGAGACCTCCAGCTCGGCGGCGATGCGGCTTGCGGGGATCGGGCCACGGGCGCGGCGCAGGATTTCGATGATCTCGAACAATCGGTCGCCGCGTCGCATCTGGGTCTCCTTCGGACTGCCGGTATCATGGTGACATGATGCTGCCACCACGCTGTCAGCATGGTGCAGATATATCCGCGCCATATTCAAACAGGAAATGGAACGGATCATGGAAATCAAGGGAAGCTGCCTTTGTGGTGCAGTGGCATTTGTCATCGCGGGAACGCCAAAGAGCATGGGCAGCTGTCACTGCTCGCGCTGCCGCAAGCTGGGCACATCGACGGTGGTTTTTGTCGGGCGGGACCAGTTCAGGCTGGCGCAGGGCCGCGACATGATCGAGACCATCGCACCCCCACCTGGCAGCACCTATATGCGGTCCTTCTGCAAGGGTTGCGGCACGTCACTGGGCGAGCCCTTGTCACCGGACGAGGCTTTTCCGATCAACGCGCAATGTCTGGACAGTGATCCGGGTCTGCGGATCAGCTATCATGAATTCACCTCCGACGCGCCCGCCTGGGCACCGGCAGAGCAGATGGGCGCGGGATAGCGCCTCAGTCGAAGATCATGCTGCTGTGCTGTTCCAGGTAGATGCGCAGCCAGGGCGTGAAGAGGGTGGGCGTTGCCGCGATCTCTGCCGCCAGCGCGGCGGGGGTGATCCAGCGGGTCGCCATCACCTCGGCGGGGTTCGGGGCAAGGGGCAGATCGGCGGGGGCCTCGGCAAGGAAGACCTCGACCAGTTCATGTTCGATCAATCCGTTGCCCACCTCGGCGCGGTATTCGACCTGTCCACGATGGTCCAGGTCGAGCCCCGTGATGCCCAGTTCCTCATCCAGGCGGCGGTTGGCGCAGGCCAGCGCTGCCTCTCCCCATTCGGGATGTGTGCAACAGGTGTTCGCCCAGAGCCCCGGTGTATGATATTTGCCAAGCGCCCGCTGCTGGATCAGTATCTTTCCGGCCCGCATGACAAAGACCGAAACCGCCAGGTGGCGCAGCCCGCGCTGGTGCGCTGCCAGTTTTTCGACGGGCGTCAGCGTGCCGTCGATCCAGGCGGGGATCATGATATCGGTAGGCGTCATGCGGCCCTTCCTGCCACCAAACCTGTCGACTGCGCAAGGTCTTCGATCTAGACCCCGAGGCGCCCATCTATCCTGTCGATTCCGGATGCATTGGAGGGTGACATATGAACGCAGCAGATCATCTTCAGCCTCATGAAATGCCATGTTATTCATATGGTTGAGGGCAAGCCACTTTGACGTTCGGCCGATGCCCTGGCTTTGCAAGGTTGCATTCGCTGCCTTGGAAGATGCACTAGGTCGTGTTGACATTCATTGTCGCCCACCCGCGCGAGACGGATTTTGCCGCTGGCGCCCTGATGTGAGCGCAGCAATGTGATC